>NZ_JBHXRX010000032.1:0-98992 GCF_042714995.1 Streptomyces sp. NPDC058665 | reverse complement strand
AGTGGTGCAGTCCTAGACAGCTCCACCACACCGGAGGTCTTCGCCATGATCAAGCCCGACCAGTGTCAACAACGCTCGTGATCAATACACCTAGGACTTGTTCTTCCTGCCGCGCCGCCTCAGCGTCGGCCGTTTGATCCTGGGCCAGTTCACACCGCGCAGCCATGCCGCGAACGCCGTGAGCTGAGGGTGCCGCTCGCGCTGTTCCCGGGTGGATCTGTCCAGCTCCTCCAGCAGGCGCTGGGAGCGGTGGTCCGTGTCGAGTTCGTCGAGCAGTCTGTCGATCTCCGACAGCATCGCGCCGTGCAGCTGCCACTGGCGCGGATGCCGCTGTACGCCTTCCAGCAGCAGATTCGCCGCCCTCTCGCGGGTCGCGGCCGCAGCGCTCAGGTCCCCCGCGAGGCGGTCCTCCGCCGCCTCCGCCGCCTCGCTCACCTGCGTGGTGACCAGCACGGCGAAACTGACCAGCGCGTCGGCGACCTGCGACAGCAGTTCCTCCAGCGCCGCTCCCACCTCCGGCGCGAAGAGGTCTTCATCCTGCCGCGCCTTGGCGAGGTCCGTGATCGTGCGGGTGAGGACGCGCAGGACCACCGCGCAGATCTCCAGCGTGTCGAGACCCGTACGGAGCACCACCCGGTGCAGCAGGCCTTCCTTGACCCGCGGATTGAGCCGCAGGCTGTCCTCGGCCTGGCGCAGTGCGGCGTCGACCCCGGCGACGCCGTGGTCGAGCCGCCGCGCCTCGTGCAGCCGGGCCGCTGCGCGCTCGACCGGGGTGGGAGTGGTCAGTTCCTCGCCGACGTCGCGCATCAGCCGGCGCATCTGCCGGGCGAGGCCCTCGATGGACTCCCCGGCGGCGCCCACCCAGACCGGCGGCACGAACAGCACGTTGAACAGCAGCCCCACGACCGCGCCGATCAGCGTCTCCAGGATGCGGTCCCAGGCGGTGCCCGCCGCATGGGTGACGCCGAGTACCAGCATGGCGCTGATCGCGACCTCGGGCACGAACTCGTCGACGCGGACGAGCCGGCCGGCCAGGAGCGAGGCCAGGATGATCAGCCCCAGACTCCACCACGACAACCCCACGAGGATGCTGAACGCGACGGCGATGAGCACGCCGGCGACGACGGCGTTCACCCGGCGGACACTGGTGGTGAGCGTCGAGTAGAGAGTCACCTGGACCACGAGCAGCGCGGTGAGGGGCGCGGTCAGCGGGGCGGGTTCGCTGCTCAGCCACAGTGCGACGAGGTAGGCGAGCGTCGCGGCCGCCGTCGAGCGCAGCGTCTGGGTGAAGGTCGGGTCCTTCCGCAGATTCAGCAGATAGGCCAACGCCCCGTCCCCGGAGCCATCCTTGTCGTCTCTGTCCGCGGCCCGCAGTCTCATGAGCAGCACCCTGCCCACAGTCGGCGCGCGGAGTCCGTACGACACGCGGCACACGGTGTTGACGCGAGCGCCCACCGGTCAGGCGTTACGGCGTTCCGGTCAGCCGGAGGCGGGTACGGGAGGGCGCGTACGCGGGCAGCGAGGCCAGGATGTCGGCCAGGGTGACCCCGGCGAGGCTGTCGCGCCATGCCTCGTGCGCGTCCGCCATCTTCTCGGCGAGGACGCAGGTACGACGGCAGTCCTCCGCGGGCAGCGCGCCTCGTCCCTGCTGGCGGATCTCCCTGCACTCGTACGGCGGTGACGTGCCGTCGACGGCCTCGACCACCTGAAGCAGGGTGATCTCGGAGGCGGGCCGAGCGAGCCGGAATCCGCCGCGTGGCCCGGTGGTCGCGGTCAGCAGGCCGGCCCTGACGAGCGTCTTGAGCTGCTTGGCGAGATAGGGGGCCGGCAGGTCGTAGTACTGCGCGAGCTGCGCGGTCGACGCTCCGGCGCCCGAATCGAGCTGCGCCAGGGACGTGGCGCAGTGCAGAACCCATTCGGTGCTCACAGGCAGCTTCACGACGCCGAGCCTATCGCAGATATTACGGACCTTTTTCATCCATGATTCTGTTACTGTCCGGGGCGGGATCGTGAGAAGGATTTCGAGAGATTCGAGAGAAGAGAGAGCACCATGCGGATCGCAGTGGCCGGCGCGACCGGGAACATCGGGACCCTCACCGTGGCCGCGCTCGAACGCGGCGGCCACGAGATCGTACGTATCAGCCGCTCCCTGGGCGTGGACCTGTCGACGGGCGACGGACTCGACAGCGCGCTGACCGGCGTCGAAGCGGTCGTGGACGTCACCAACAGCCCTCCGGCCGACCGGGCCGGGACGGTCTCGTTCTTCGGCACCGCCACGGGCAATCTGCTGGCCGCCGAGGCGCGGGCCGGGGTGCGGCACCATGTGCTGCTCTCCATCGTGGGTGTCGATCGCGTCGAGGGCAACGCGCACTACGCGGGCAAGCGGGAGCAGGAGCGCCTGGTGACGGCCGGGCCGGTGCCGTGGACGATCGTCCCCGCGGCGCAGTTCCACGACTTCGCGGCGATGGTGGCGAGTTGGACGGAGCAGGACGGTGTCGCGATGGTCGCGCCGCTCCTCATGCAGCCCATCGCACCCGCGGACGTGGCCGACGTCCTCGCCGAGATCGTGGCGGGTGAGCCGCGGGGGCGGTACGCCGATGTCGTCGGGCCGGACCCGCAGGACCTGGTGGACATGGCGCGGCGCACCAACGACGTCCGCGGACACACGGTGAAGCTGGTGCCGACCTGGTCGGGCATCTTCGGTCCGGAGATGGCCGGCAACGTCATGCTGGCGGGCGACAACGCCCGTATCGCACCGACCAGCTTCGACGAGTGGCTGGCGGAACAGCGGTAAAGGGCGGGCCCTTGGCGTATCCGGTGGCGGGGCCTGTCACTTGACGGTTCGTGTCAGCCGGGTGCCGGATTCCGGCTCGGGGCCCGAGCCGGGCGGCCGACGCGGTGTTGGTGCGACCGGGTCGTCGGCCGCGCGGCCCTTGCCGCGCAGCCGGTCCATCTCCCGCCATTCCGGGCGCAGTCCGGTGAGATTCGTCGTGAGAAAGTACACCGCCCCTCCCACCAGCAGCACCGGCGCCAGTCCGGTCAGGGCCACCGCCGCGCCCCCGAGCAGCCCGCCGAGCGGCATCCCGGACCAGGAGAGCGCGCCGCTGAGCGCCTTGACCCGGCCGAGCAGTCGGCGGGGTACGCGTTCGTAACTGACAGCCGCCAGAATGGGGTTGAGGAATCCGGCGCCGAAACCACCGACCGCGAACACGACCACCACGGCCCACAGCGGTGCGGGCGAGGCGAGGATCAGCCAGCGCGGCGCGCCCGCGAGCAGGAATCCGCCGAAGAACACCACGCGGCGCCGCATCCGGTGCGCGACGCCCGCCGCTATCAGGCTGCCGCCGATCGCGGCGAGTCCGCCCGCGCCCGCGCACAGTCCGATGGCGCTCGGTCCGTTGCCCGACTCCTTGGCCCAGACGGGGAGGAGGACGGCGCTGAACGCCGCGTCCAGGAAGTTGGTGACCATGACCATCACGACGATCGTGAGGAGCAGCGGCTCGCCGCGCAGGAAGGTGAAGCCCTGGCCGAACCGCCGCCAGTAGCCCGGCTCCTTGGGTGCGTCCGCGCCGTCCTGCGGCGGCGGAGTGTGCTTGACCGGGCGGCCCATGCCACGCGGCAGCACCAGCCCGATGACCACCGAACCGAGCGCGAAACAGGCCGCGTTGACCGTGAGCCCGGTCAACGGCCCGAGGACCGCGATGAGGGCGCCGCCCGCCGCCGGGCCGATGGTGGAGGCGAGCCGTTCGGTCACGCCGGCGAAGCCGGTGGCCCGCTCCAGAGGTACACGGCCGTGGTCCGCCGCCTCGGGGACCATGACGTCCTTCGCGAGATCGCCCGGTCCCCGCGCCGCGCCGATCAACGCGACGAGCACGAGCAGCAGCGGGAACGAGAGCAGGTCAGCCGCGTGGAGTACGGGCACGGCGAGGGCGGCGGCGGAGCTGACCAGGTCGGTGGTCCAGGAGATGGTCCGGGGCCCGGCCCGGTCCACCAGCGGTCCGGTGAACGCCTTCACCAGCACGTACGGCGCCATCTCGCAGAAGGCCACCACCCCCGTCCGGGTGGCACTGCCGGTGGTGACGAGAACGAACCAGGGCAGCGCGATGGCCGAGACGCGCGTACCGGTCAACGAGACCGCCATCGCGGTGAGTACGCCCACGAGCGGCAGCAGCGTACGCCGCCCCGGCGGCTCCGGCGCGCCGTCGGAGCCCTTCGTCCCCGGCTCGCGGCCCCCGGACTCCCTCATGAGGTCTCCGTTCCCCGCCACCGTTCGGGAGCGGGGTCGCTGTCGGGAGTCTCGTCAGAGGGGTCGAGGGTGTCGGGTACGTCCAGCTCCGGCAGGATCTGGGAGATGAGGGAGACACGCTCGGCGCCCTCCGGCGCCTCGGCCGCCGTCTCCGGGCTGTCCGGCCGGTAACGGGCGATGAGCGCGTAGAGCTCCTCCCGCAGGTTCACCGTCTCCTCGGGGGTCAGCCGCAGCGGCCAGTCGCTGATGTCGAAGGTGCCGCGCCACCGGTCGGGCATCGTCTGGAGTTCGCTGAGCGCCCGTTGGGTGCGCAGGGTGTACGCGGCGGCGACCGACTGGAGATACGCCAGGGCCGCCTCGGGCTCCCGTTCCGCGAGGTCGGCCTCGCGGAACCAGGTCGACCGGTGAACCGCGCGCCACCAGCGTTCCCGCGCGTTGCCGCGCTCGGTGTCCTCCTCGACGAACCCTGCGTCGCCGAGCTGGCGCAGGTGATAGCTGGCCGTACCGGAGTTGACGCCCAGCCGCTCGGCGAGCCGGGTGGCCGTCGACGGACCGAACTTCCGCAGCATCCCGACCAGTTGGACCCGTACCGGATGCGCCAGGGCACGCAGCCCCTTGGCGTCCAGGACGACCGTGTTCGACTCGTGCTTGGGGCCGTGCGGGGCGTCGTTCGATTCCGTCATGCCGAGCAGCCTAGACCGCGAACAACTCTTTGCGAAGACTCCTTCGCGAAGAAATCTTCGCGAAGGGATGTGCGGGGTGGACTCTTCATGCCGGCGCCCCCGACGCGGCGGCACCAGCTACTGCTGATGCGCGGCGCTCTCCCCCGTTGTTCCATGGACGGAGGGCTGAGGAGAGGGGACGTCATGGTCACAGTGGAACTGACGCGTTTCCGGGTGGACGCGGACAAGAACGAGCTGCTGCTGGCGACCCGCTCGGCGATGCTCGCGGACTTCCGCGCGGACAGGCGGGGATTCCTCGATGCCCGGCTGGTGAGGCTGCCGGACAACGAATGGCTGGACATCATCACCTGGGAGACGCCGGAGGACTTCGCCGCGTCGCGGGACAAGGGACCGAACCGGCCGGGGATCGCCGATTTCTTCTCGGCGATCGCCGAACTGACCAGCGCGGAGGAAGGTTCCCTGGAACAGAGCGGTGTCGACTAACACCTGAGCTCGGCGAGGTACGGCGCCGGCGATCGAGCCTGGGCCAGAGCCCAGGAGCCCCGGTCAGCCGCGCGGGCCCTCCGTCACGGACAGCCACTTGGCCAGCAGGGATTCGAGCTGCCCGGCCTCGTCCTCCGTCAGCGCGTCGAGCAGACGGCGCTCGTTGGCCATGTGCTCGGAGAAGGCGCGGTCGATCAGCTCGCGGCCCTCCTGGGTCAGCGCGACGACCCTGCCGCGCCCGTCGCTGTCACTCACCCGCCGCGAGACGAGTCCGGCCCGTTCGAGCCGGTCGACGCGTTTCGTCATCGCGCCCGTGGTGACCATCGTGTGCTCGGCCAGCTCGCCGGGGGCGCGTTCGTACGGCGCGCCCGCTCGCCGCAGGGCCGCGAGGACGTCGAAGTCGCCCTCCCCCAGCCCGTACTTCCGGAACACGACGCACAACTCCTCGGTGAGAAACACGCCGAGGCGGTGCAGCCGCCCGATCACGCCCTGCGGGCGTACGTCGACATCGGGGCGTTCGCGGGCCCATTCCTGCTGAATACGGGCCACGCGGTCAACAGTGCCGATGCGGTCAATGAGGTCAAGGGATTCGGCCATGCACAGAACAATACCTTCCAAGGAAGATATTATCTCCTTCATGGAATCCACCGCCCGTTGGTCACTGGTCACCGCCCTCGCTCCCATCGCGTGGGGCACGACGTACTTCGTCACCCAGCGCTATCTGCCGGCCGACCATCCGCTGTACGGGGCGGCGTTCCGGGCCCTGCCCGCAGGGATCCTGCTGCTGGCGCTCAGCCGGCGGCTGCCGCACGGCGCGCTGTGGTGGAAGGCGCTGGTGCTGGGCATCCTGAACATGGGCGCGTTCTTCGCCCTCGTCTACATCGCCGCGCAGCTCCTGCCGGTCAGCATCGCGTCGACGGTCATGGCGACCGCGCCGGTGGTGATGATGCTGCTGGCCTGGCCGCTGCTGGCGGAGCGCCCGCAGATACTGCCGGTCGTCGGCGCCGGCATCGGTATCGCGGGCGTCTGCGTCATGCTCCTCACGAACGCGACCGGAATCGATCCGCTCGGCGTACTCGCCTCCGTCGCGGCCATGACGATGTCGTCGGCCGGCTTCATACTCACCAAGAAGTGGTGCCCGGACGTCGACGTACTCGCCCTGACCTCGTGGCAGCTCATCGCCGGAGGGGCCGTTCTCGTGCCCGTCGCGGTCGCCGTCGAAGGGGCACCGCCGGTCCTGGACGGGAGGGCGGCGCTCGGTTTCATCTATCTGTCCGGAGTGACGACCGCTCTCGCCTTCACCGCGTGGTTCAAGGGTCTGCGGCATCTGAGCGCGGGAACGGTCGGGCTCATCGGGCTCCTCAACCCGGTCACCGGCGTTCTGCTCGGCACACTCGTCGCCGGAGACACTCTCACCGCACGCCAGGGCGCCGGGCTGGTGCTGGTGTTCGTCGGCATCGTGCTGGGGCAGCCGGGCGTGACGCGCGCGGTGCGTGCCAGGCGCGCCCGCCGGTCGGTGGCGGAGGCCGGTGTCGCCGCACCACCCGAACTTCGGCGCCCGCGCCAACAGGCCTGACTCCGGGGGCGGTCGGAGCCCGGGTCTGAGCCATCCACAAACCGACGCCCCTCAGTGCACGTGAAATCCGCCGTCCACGAAGACCGACTGCCCCGTGACGTACGAGGAGGCCCGGCTCGCCAGGAATACGGCCGCGCCGGCGAAGTCCTCCGCCACCCCGTTGCGCCCGGTCATCGTGCGCGCGGCGAGTGCGGCCACCCGCTCGGGGTCGGATGACAGCCGTTCGTTCAGGGGCGTCATCACAAAGCCCGGCACAAGCGCGTTGCAGGTGACCCCGTACGGCGACCACGCCTCGGCCTGCGAGCGGGTCAGCGACTCCAACGCACCCTTGGAGACGCCGTAGACACCGCTCTGGACGAAGGCCCGGTGCGCCTGCTGGGACGTGACATGGATGATCCGTCCGAAACCCCGCTCGGCCATGCCGGGCCCGAACCGCTGCCCCAGCAGATACGGCGCCTGAAGATTCACCGCCATCGTCGCGTCCCACACGTCGTCGCCGGTCTCCCCCAGCGGAGGCCGCAGGTTGATCCCGGCGCAGTTGACGAGGGTGTCTGGTTCGCCGAAGACCTCCGCCGCCTCGTCGGCCGCCGTACGTACACCCGCGCGCGTACCGAGGTCGCCCGCCACCCATGCCGCCCGGCAGCCACGGTCCGTCAACTCATCGACGGTGGTGACCAGTTCGGCCTTCCGGCGCGCCACGATGACGACGCTCGCCCCGGCACGGGCAAGGGCTTCGGCGATGCCCTTGCCGATGCCGGAACTTCCACCGGTGACCAGGGCCACGCGGCCTTCGAGAGAGAAGAGCTGGGAGAGGTACGCCTGCGATTCCATCCCCGCAGATTAGTTGTCGCGCCGGGCTCCGGGCCTGGTGGGGGGCGCGCCCGGAGCACGGCCCGAGCGGGGAAACCGATCGGTCGAACCCCTTGACTCGGCCGGGAAGAGCCTCCAGGATCCTGTCTCGGAAACGTTTCCATGGAAACGTTTCCAGATGCCCGCCCACATGTAGCCGATCCACAAGAGGCACCCATGGACAACCCCGTGACCATCAAGGACGTCGCCGCACTCGCCGGCGTGTCCGTGGGCACGACGTCGCGGGTGCTCTCCGGCAACCCCTCCACCTCCCCCGCCGCCCGTGAACGCGTCCACGCCGCCGTCGCCGAACTCGGCTACCGGCCCGACGCCCGTGCGCGCTCCCTGCGTTCGGCCCGTTCGCACACGGTGGGGCTGCTCATCTCCGACGTACGCAACCCGTTCTTCGCGGACGTCGCGCACGGCGCCGAACAGGCGGCGCTGCGCTCGTCGTACGTCACCCTCCTCGCCAACGCCAACGAGGATCCGCGGCAGCAGGACACCTACCTGGAGTCCTTCCTCACCCAGCGGGTCGACGGCATCATCATCGCTCCGCAGGGCGAGGACAGCACCCACCTCCGGACCCTCGCCACCACCGTGCCCCTCGTCTTCGTCGACCGGACCGTCGACGGGTTCGAGGTGCCCAGCGTCACCTCCGACAACGCGCTGGGCATCGACCAGGCCGTCGCCCATCTCGCCGACCGCGGCCACACCCGCGTCGGCTACATCGGCGGCCCCCGGTCCATCTCCACCGGCCGCGCGAGACACGACGCCTTCGTGCGCGCGGTCGCCCGGCACGGTCTCGACGCCGACCCGGAGCTGATCACCTCCGGCGACTTCCGCTCGGCCAGCGGCTCGACCGCCGCCGAACGGCTGCTGTCCGGCGAGCGCCCGCCGACCGCGCTGCTCGCGGCCGACAGTCCGATGGCGGTCGGCGCGCTCGGCGCGCTGCGCCGCGGCGGTCTGCGGATCGGATCGGACATCGATCTGGTGGCCTTCGACGACATCGAGTGGTTCTCCGAGCTCGATCCGCCGCTCACCGTCGTCACGCACGACGCCCAGGCCATGGGGTCGACGGCGATGGGACTCCTTCTCGACGTCATCGAGGGCCGCACACCCGAATCGGTGGTGCTTCCGACGCGCCTGGTCGTCCGGGAATCGTCGGGCGGGACACCCCGCCGGTCGTAGGCGCCGTACGCGGCCACACCCCGGGCCGCACCCGCCGTCCGCGACTCCACCTCCACTGCCCCGACTTACGCGCTGCCGGGACCGGTACCCGGCGCACCGTCATGTCGCATCTCGCACAACTACCCATCCCTATCAGGCCCTTCACGGGCGGCGGCACGCCCGACCGGCGTCTCCTGCCGCCCGTACGGTGCCTGCCTTCCGCACCCATGAACGGGGATCCCCCATGCCCACCACCGTCTTCGTCGTCGGCAGCCTCAACGCCGACCAACTCCTGGAGGTGCCCGCGTTCCCGGCGGCCGGCGAGACCGTGCTCGCCTCGGACGTGCTGATCACCGCCGGCGGGAAGGGCGGCAACCAGGCCGTGGCCGCCGCACGGGCCGGCGCGGCGGTCGTGATGATCGGCGCGCTGGGCGACGACGCGCACGGCCGGCTCGTACGCCGGGCGCTGACCGAATCCGGGGTCGACACGAGGTGGGTGGGAACGGCCGAGGATTCGCACACGGGCACCGCTGTCGTCGCCGTCGAGGCGGGCGGCGAGAACCGCATCATCGTGGCCTCCGGCGCCAACGCCCGCCTCACCCGGGAGGACGTCGAGTCCGGGCTCGCCGGGGCGGCGCCGGGCGACCTCGTCCTGCTCCAACTGGAGACCCCGGTGGAGGTGGTCGCCCACGCGGCCCGCTTCGCCAAGGAGCGGGGCGCCACCGTCGTACTCAACGCCGCTCCCGCGCCCGCCGACACCGGCTGTCTGACGACCGACATCGATCTGCTGGTGGTCAACCAGGGGGAGATGCGGGCGGTGGCCAAACTGGTCGGGGCCGGTGCGGGAGCCGACAGCCGGGACGGTGTGCGGGAAACGGTCCTCGCGACGGCCCGGGTGCTGGACTGCGTGGTCGTCTGCACGACGGGCGCCGACGGGGCGTACGTCAACGTCGGCGACAGGGTGGCGCACGTTCCCGCCGTGCGGGTCACCGCGGTCGACACCACCGCGGCCGGCGACACGTACACCGGCTATCTCGCGGCGGCCCTCGCCCGGGGCGAGACCGATCTGCCCGCGGCGCTGGCGACCGCTTCGGCCGCCGCCGCGGTCGCGGTCACCCGGCGCGGGGCGATGGCCTCGATCCCGTACGCGCACGAGCTCGGCGACACGTCCACGTACGCCGCCACCACCGGACCGGGCACCGGCACCGGCACCGGCACCGGCACCGGCACCACCCAACTCACCACGAAGGGCTGACACATGAGAATCGCTCTGGGCAACGACCATGCCGGACACGCGCTGAAGGAGCATGTACGCGGCGTCCTCGAACGGCTCGGCCACGAGGTCGTCGACCGCGGCACCGACAGCGACGCGCCGGTCGACTTCCCCGACATCACCTTCGCCACCTGCGACGCCGTACGCACCGGCGAGGCCGACCGCGCCGTACTCGTGTGCGGCACGGGCGCCGGCGCGCTGATGGCGGCCAACAAGATCGCCGGGATCCGCTGCGGTCTCGGGCACGACGTCTACTCGGCCCACCAGTCCGTCGAGCACGACGACGCCAACGCCATCGCGATGGGCGCCTGGCTGATCGGCCCGGCGATGGCCGGCGCGGTGGTCGAGGCGTTCCTCGGCGCGACGTTCGACAACGACGAGGACACCGTCCGGCGGGTCGCCAAGCTCCATGAGCTGGAGCTCAGATCGGCCCGCGAACTCACCGCGGCCCGCAGCGGTACCCCATCCGCGTAAACGATGATCAACGGAGATTAGGAGTTACGCCATGAGCGCGAGCAACAGCGCGTCCTCCCCGGCCGCCGTCACCGCTCAGGACGGCGGCACCCGCGGCAAGCTGAGGACCTCCCTCGGAGCCGCCGCCGGAACCTGTGTGGAGAACTACGACTTCGTCGCGTACGGCACGGCGTCCGCCCTCTACTTCGGCGACGTGTTCTTCCCCGAGTCCGATCCGGTCGTCGGCACCCTGCTGGCCTTCGTCACGCTCGGCGTCGGCTTCCTCATGCGTCCCATCGGCGGCGCCGTCGGTGGCCATCTGGGCGACAAGTACGGCCGTAAGCCCGTCCTGGTGGCGGCCCTGCTGACGATGGGGATCGCCACGGTCCTCATCGGTGTGCTGCCCACCTACGCGCAGGCCGGCATCGCCGCGCCGATCCTGCTCGTGCTGATCCGTATGGTGCAGGGCCTGGCGTTCGGCGCCGAGTGGGGCGGCGCCGTGATGATGGCGTACGAGCACGCACCGCGCAGGCGGCGCGGGCTGTACGCGGCGATACCGCAGGCGGGCAATCCGCTCGGGATCGCGCTGGCCAATATCGTCTTCCTGCTGTCGGTGAATCTCGACAGCGACTGGGCGTGGCGGGTTCCGTTCCTGGCCAGCTCGGTGCTGATCGTCGTCGGTCTCGTCGTCCGGGTGAAGCTCACGGAGTCGCCGGAGTTCGAGGAGACGAAGGCGAGCGGCCGGACGGTCAGGAACCCGCTCGTCACGGTGCTGCGAAACGACTGGCGCAACATTCTGCGGATCATCGCGCTGCGCGTCGTCGAGTCCTGCGCTTACTACCTGACGGCGACGTATCTGCTGTCGTACATCACCGACCGCGACGAGGACGACCGGGGTATCGCGCTCGCGGGCATCGTGATCGCGAGTCTGCTCGCGGTGGGCACGACGGTGCTGTCAGGGGCGCTGACCGACCGGATCGGCCGGCGGAAGCTGTACCTGGCCGGGTGTCTGCTGGCGGTCGCCTTCGGCTTCCCGATGTTCCTGATGGCCAACACCGGCAATCCCGTGCTCGTGGTGCTGATCTATCTGATCGCGATCGGTGTGATCCACGCGGCGCTGACCGGTACGCAGGCGGCGTGGTTCGCCGAGCTGTTCAAGACCAACACCCGTACGTCCGGCGCCTCGTTGGGCTATCAGGCCGCGGCGTCCGTGGCCGGGTTCGCGCCGTTCCTGGCCGTGTTGCTGGCGGAGTCGTTCGACTGGGCGGGGCCGGCCGGTTTCTACGTGGTCATCGGCCTCGTCGGCCTGCTCGGCGTCGCGACGACGCGGGAGACCTGGGGTCCGCGCGAGCGCGCGGCGGCGGAGGCCGCCGACAAGGCGGGGCCGCAGCCGCGCGCGAACAGGCCGACGGCGGCTGGCTCGGAGGAAGCGGTGCGCCGCTCCTGACGGCGGCGGGCGCCTTGCGCGGCCGGGGCTCAGCCGTGACCGGTGTCGATGACGCAGAAGCGGTTGCCCTCGGTGTCGGCGAGGACGATGAAGTCGGCGTCGTCGGGATAGCTGTCCCAGCCGACGCGTTCGGCGCCGAGGGAGATCAGACGCTCCACTTCCGCGGTCTGCTCGGCGGCGTCGCGCGCGTAGAGGTCGAGGTGGACGCGGGGGTGTTCCTGCACGGGCGTCATGCTGAGCCCGAGGGAGAGGCCGGGACCGGGGCCGCGCGCGGGGACGAGGACGACCCAGTCGTCCTCCACCTCACCGTCGCGCGGTACATAGTCCAGCGCCCGGGTCCAGAAGTCCGCGGCGCGGCGTACGTCGGCGGCGCCCATCACGATCGTCCCGATAGTGATCACCGGGCAATGGTGTCAGAGTTCGCCGGCGGTGATCAATCCGATTCGGCCGTCGGCGGCGGCGGGAAACCGCACGAATGAATGCGACTGCACAGAAGAACCCCGGAAGCTCGATCTTCCGATCTCGCTACCGGGGTTCAAGGTCTCCGTTGTCGCGCCGACGCTTCCCGGCGCTGCTCATCCGCGCTTCGACGCGTCGCCGTAACGGCGCTCAAATCGCTCCACACGGCCCGCGGTGTCAAGAACCTGCGAGTTACCGGTGTAGAAGGGGTGGCTCGCCGATGATGTCTCGACGTCGATGACGGGGTACCTCTTCCCGTCCTCCCACTCGATGGTCTTGTCGGAGTCGGCGGTCGACCGCGTCAGAAACGCGAAGTCGGCGGCACGGTCCCTGAATACCACCGGACGGGACACGGGGTGTATTTGAGTCTTCATATGGGGTCCTCCTGTCGCCGACCACCTGGGGCCCTCTTCTCCCGCAGGTACCTACTAGAACGGCGTGCGGAGGCCGGGTATTCCAGCGAATTCCGGTGGTCCACCCACGGCCGAGGAAGAGGCAGTTGACCCGCATCACCCCCGACTGACCAGGGCTGCCGGTGATATTCTCGTTATATGGCTGACCGAATACATCGGGTCACTGTCGAAGGTTCCCGGATCACCACCCCCCGGTTGATCCTTCGGCCGTGGGCGCCGGGCGACGCCGAGGCGGCGCTGCCCGTGTACGGCGTTGACAAGGTGTCCCGATGGCTGGCTCCGGCACTGGAGCCGGTGTCCGACCTGGCGGCCATGGAGCGCCTCATAGAGCGCTGGATGGCCGAGTCGGCCACTCTCGAACCTCCTCAGGGCCGGTGGGCCATCTCGCTGCGCGAGACCAGCGAGCTGATCGGAGGTGTGGCCCTGCTGCCGCTCCCGC
The DNA here is from genome assembly GCF_042714995.1 of Streptomyces sp. NPDC058665. Classification (NCBI taxonomy): domain Bacteria; kingdom Bacillati; phylum Actinomycetota; class Actinomycetes; order Kitasatosporales; family Streptomycetaceae; genus Streptomyces; species Streptomyces sp. NPDC058665. The sequence continues at coordinate 85,504 of NZ_JBHXRX010000032.1, read as the reverse complement.
CGTTCGGCAGCGACCTGGAGATCGGGTGGCAGCTGGCGCCCGACCTGTGGGGTCAGGGCCTGGCGGCCGAGGCCGGGCATGCCGTGGCGCATCAGGCTTTCGAGTCGGAGGCGGGCGTGGAGGAGCTGTTCGCGGTGGTACGGCCCCGGAACAGCCGCGGCGCGGCGACGGCCCGGCGGGTCGGGATGGAGTGGGTCGGCGAGACGGAGAAGTACTACAACCTGTCATTGCAGGTCTACCGTCTGCGCAGAGGCGACCTCGACGCGGGCGGCCCTGTCGAGATCATGCGCTAGCCTCGCCGTTTCGGTTGGGGGATGGTACGTCGGTGATCGTCTGCTGCCAGGTGGGCGAGGTGACTCCGTTGCTTGAGCATGGCGGAGTCCCGGCGCGGGGGTCGGGTTCTCCAGGTCTTTCGGTTCGCCGAGATCCGCAGGCGCGGGCGGCGGCTGCGGCGGAGTGAGGCGAGCGGCGACGTGCAGGTGCGGCATGGCTCGGATCGCGTGGCGGACCGGCTCGGTCACTTCGCAGCTCGGCAGGGCACCCCACTGTGCTCCACCGCGACGCCCATCCCCTCTATCCACGTACTGGACTCTGGTGCCCCCTTGACGCCGGAATTGGCGCGGGCGTCAAGGTGGCAGGTCCTGGCTCGAAGCCCGGATGCGGATTGACGAAGGTGCCCCACGCGACGGCACCGCCGCATGGGGCACCAAAGCCAGGCCGGCGGCCTCAGCCACGGCGGTCGCTGGTGTCAGACGGTGTAGCCGCCGTCGATGTTGATCGTCGCGCCCGTGACGTAGGCCGACTCGGAGCCGGCGAGGTAGACGATCAGGCCGGTCAACTCATCGGGAGACGCAAACCGATTGACCGGGGTCAGTCCGGTCATCAGATCGGCGAAGTCGCCTTCGGGCGGATTGCTGTCTGTCGCGATCGGGCCCGGCTGGATGTTGTTGACCGTGATCGCCCTCGGCCCCAGCTCCCGGGCCAGTGCTCGAGTGAAACCTCCGATGGCCGCTTTGGTGAGGGAGTACGTCGTGCCGTTCGGGATCGGCATCCGCTCGGCGAAGACGCTGCCGATCGAGATGATCCTGCCTCCGTCGCCCATGTGCCGCAGGGCTTCCTGTGTGGCCACCCACACCGAGCGTACGTTCACCGCGACTTCCCGGTCGAAGTCGTCGACGGTAAGTTCCCCGATCGGTGCGAGGTGAGCGGCTCCGGCGTTGTTCACCAGGATGTCCAAGCGGCCGAAGGCCTCCACGGTGCCGGTGACCGTCGCGCGGACGGCTTCGGCGTCTCCCGAATCGGCCGCCAGCGCCACCGCCCTGCCGCCTTCCGACGTGATCTCGGCGACGACCTTGTCGGCGTGGCCGGGTGACGAGTGGTAGGTGAGGGCGACAGCCGCGCCCTCACGGGCGAGGCGACGCGCGATGGCCGCACCGATGCCACGGCTCGCGCCTGTGACCAAGGCGACTTTGCCGCTGAGTGGCCCGCTCGTCTTTCCCGCCGAGCCCTCACGAGACGCCGTACGTGTCGCGCTCATTCACTTCACCTCGATCTTCGAGGAGTTCTCGGCCAGCCAGGCGTCAAAGTCCTTCAGTGCCGGATTGATCTCGCGCAGCCGGTTCAGATCGCGGGCGCCGGTGAACTCCTGGTCGAAGTCGCCGTAATACTGGAACATGTTGGCGATCTCCGCGGCCGCCGGGATGTCCAGGGAGCGGAAGACGTCGTAGGGCACCGAGTTGAAGCGCACCGGTTCGCCGAGCGCGGCTCCCAGCTTCTCCGCGTACTGCGCACCGGTCAGGTGGTCTCCGGCCAGGCTGATGGTGCCGCCGACGAACTGCTCACCCCCCTTGAGGATGGCGTGCGCGACGCGGCCGATGTCCGCCACGTCCACCCCGGCGAGGAGCTTGCCGTCCTCCAGCGGCAGAGTCAGGGTCAGTACGCCGTCCTCGGCGCGCTGAGGGGCCATGGCCTGCAGGAAGCCCTGGAAGAAGAAGGTGGTGTTCAGGAAGGTCGTCGGCACTCCAGCCTGTGTGAAGAGCTCATTGGCCTCACCCTTGGCGTCGAAGTGCGGCACGTTGTACTTGTCCTGCAGAACGGGCATCCGTTCGTCGTCCAGTGGCAGCAGTTCGCGCGTGTCCTCGAGCGTCGACCAGACCACATGACGCAGCCCCGTGGCCTTGGCAGCCCGGACCAGCACGTTTACTTCCTCGGTCTCCTTGGCCGCCGAGCCATGCGCCCAGAAGTTGGTCACGAGGAAGGCGCCGTAAGCACCCTCGAACGCTTGGTGCACGGTCGACTCGTCGTAGAAGTCCGCCTGGACAACCTCCGCCCCGAGCTCAGCAAGCTCCTTGGCCGCAGGCGAGTTGGGGTTCCGGGTCAGCGCGCGCACCGTGAAGCCCGAATCCGGGTCGGCGAGAATCGCCCGTGCGGTGCCACCACCCTGTGCGCCCGTCGCTCCGGCGACCGCGATGACCTTCTTGTCGCTCATACCAGTAACCCCTGTCCGAGTAGGGAACCATCTAGTTGAGGTATCAACTCAATCAGGATTACGTTGATGCATCAACCTTTACCAGTGAGATTCAGCCAGGTAGCGAAGGCGACGGAACCGACCGGGTCATCCATGAACTCCTGCGCTGCCAGATCCGTGACGGAGCCCGTCAATTGGAGGACCCGACCTTGGTGGTGCCGGACACCCAGAGTGCCCACGCGGCCGCCGGGGTCATTGCCGCAACGACCGGCTACGATCCGGCAAAGCGGGTGCCGGGCCACAAGCGCGACCTGGCCGTGGACGCCCTCGGCCTGCTCCCCGCAAGAGACCCTAAAGGGTGGTCCGACCGGCAGCCTCGGCAAGATCCGCCAGCAAACGTGCCCCGGCGTGCCCGACCACCCCTGAACCGTGCGCGGAGACAGGGAGCTTGGGACGCGACCCGATAGCCTGTACGCAGAAAGTGCCCTCCGCCTGGACCGACAGAACCCCTCGACAAGGTTCGTCGTCCCAGTTCAGAAGGCACTTTCGCGATCCCACCCGACCTTCTGCCTCACTCCGGCCGAAACGGCGAGGCCGGGCGTGAGGGTTGCGTCGTAAGCCAGGGCCAACAGGCCCTGCGACGGGGCGAGTTACTCTGCCGGGACTTCGCCGGGATCGTCCGCGAAGCCCCAGTGTTCCACCAGCGGACCCACCTCCATGCCCTCCGACCGCCAGCCGCCGACAAGGTCGGGCAGTGCCTCCAGCGTGGACTGCCAGCAGCCCGGCGCCGATGTCTGGTCCGAGTCGTGGAGGAGCACCGTGCCGCCGCCCCGCAGATCGTGCCGTACGTTCGCCAGCACCGAAGCGGCGGTCGCCTCGGCGGTCCAGTCCTTGCCCCACGCGGTCCAGAGAATCGGACGCAGCCCCGTCCGCCGGGCGGCGAGCAGACGGCCGCCGGTCAGGATTCCGTAGGGCGGCCTGTACCAGAGCGGTGACGCTCCGCAGATGGAGCACACCGTCTGTGCGGCGCGCGCGAGATCATGGGTGTCCTGGGCCGGGGTGGGCAGCCAGGGGTGGTTGTGCGTCCACCCGTGCACCGCCACCTCATGTCCCCGGCGGGTGATCTCGCGGCCGAGTCGTGGATGGCGCAGGAGAGCCGTGCCGATCATGAAGAAGGTGGCACGGGTGTGGAGTTCGTCGAGCAGGTCGAGAAAGCGCGGTGTGGACCGCGGGTCCGGACCGTCGTCGAAGGTGAGTGCCACATGGTCGGCGCGGCCGACGCCGGCCAGACCGGGAAAGAAGGCTCTGCGCGGTCCCGCGAGCCAGGTGCCGGCCGGTGCGATGTGGGCGGCGGCGAGTGCCAGCGTGGGAGCGGTCGTCAGCAGACGCCGTCGGGTCGGGGTGGCCGGCCCCGGAGAGCGCGGCACACGACGACGTTCCCGCACTGTCCCGGAATGAACGTCCATTCGGCCTCGTCCTCCGACAGGCCCCTGGGCCTGGCCCGCTTCCTCCCTCCCCAAGTGTCCCAACCTCCGCGCCGGACGGCGACCCGCGAGCCGCGAGGACGGCGCGGTCAGCCGAAGCGGGAGGCGAGGCGCCGGAAGAGACCGGGCGCCATGCCCCGCAGGCGCCGGGGCAGGCCCAGCCAGCGCGGTACGAAGACCTCGTCCCGCCCGTGCGTGAGGGCGTCCCAGAGCGCTTCGGCGACACGTTCGGGCGGAAGCGGCCGGGGCACGCCTCTGGTGTACGGGGTCCCGCGCCGTTCGAAGAACGGGGTGTCCACGGCGGCCGGTACGACATGCAGGACGCGGACACCGGTGTCGCGCAGTTCGTAGCGGAGTGAGTCGGCGAGCGCCTCGATGCCGGCCTTCGCGGCCGAGTAGACGACCTCCTGGCGCACGCCGTAGGTACCCGCCGTGGAACCGACCAGCACGATCTGTCCCCGTCCCGCGGCGAGCATGCCCGGCAGGACCAGCCGGACAAGATGTGCCGCGGCTGTCAGGTTCACCGTGAGTACCTCGTCGACGGCGGCCTCCGGCATCGACGGAAGGGATCCGGCCCAGCCGACCCCGGCGGAGACCACGAGCACGTCGATGTGCCCGACGGCGTCGAGCGCACCCGTCACCAGGTGCTCGGCCCCGGCGGACGTGGCGAGGTCCGCCCGCACGGGAACGGACGAGGTCAGGTGAGCGATCTCTTCCAGGCGCTGTTGGTCCCTGCCGCTGACCACGACCCGCCAGCCGGGCTCGGCAGCGATCCGCCTGGCGATCGCCGCCCCGATACCGGACGAGGCCCCGGTGACCAGGGCCGTACGCGGGGACGGGTGTCCGGAGCCGGATGGGTCGCGGGCGGTGCCGGCCTGCTCGGGGCCGGAGAGGCCGGGTGCCATGGCTGCCCCTGTTCCGACTTTCGACGCTGTGAGCGGGCCGCCGCCGCGATGTGCGGCTGACCAGACGGAAGACGCGTGGCCCGCGAAGTGGACTCATCGACATATGACCCGTCCGGGGGCCGCACAACCCTTGCTGAGCGACGTTCACACCAAGGGCTTCGGCCGGTCCGGGCCGGTGGGGTGCACCGTTTGAGATCGCGCGGAGCCCGGTACATCGGGATGAGCAACAGTGAACTCGATGCGGAGCCGACATGGATCCCTCGGCCGGGAACGACGGAACGACATCCGCGGGCAGGCGTTTCCTGATCGTGAGCGCCGGCATGGGGTCGGGCCACGCGGCGGTGGCGGCCGAGCTGACGCGGCGACTGACAGCCGCCGGGCACACCGCCGCCGGGCTGGACGTCCTCCGGCTGCTGCCCCCGGGTGTCGGGCGCGGGGTGCGGGAGTTCTACCGGGTGGCCGTCTGCCATGTGCCCGCCGTGTACGCGGCTGTGTACGCCGTGTTCCTGCGGCCCGGCAAGGGACCGCGCCCCGGCAACGGACCGCTCGCCGCCCTGGCCGAGAAGCGGTTTCTCCGTCTGGTGGATGAGTGGCGGCCTGATGTGATCGTTCCGGTGTTCCATCTCGCCGCCCAGCTCACCGGCAGGCTTCGGGCCCGGGGGAGCCTGACCGTACCGAGCGCCGTGGTGATCACGGACTTCGCGGTCCACCGGCAGTGGCTTCATCCGGGCAACGACCTCAATCTGTGCCTCACGCCCGGAATCGCCCGGGAGGTACGGGGCTCGGCGGGGCGCTCCGCCGTCGTCTCGGGCCCCCTGGTGGCGCGGCGCTTCCGCGCACCTGCGGACGCCGGGGACTGGACGGACACCCTCGGTGGTACGGGACGGGGACCCGTACTGATCTCGACGGGTGCCTGGGGGGCCGGAAATCATGTGCTGGAGACGGCGCGAGTCATCGCCGACGCGGGTTTTCTGCCGGTCGTCCTCTGCGGCAGGAACAACCGGCTGCGCTCGCGGGTGTCCGGGACGCCCGGTGTGCCGGCCCTCGGCTGGGTGACGGACATGCCCGGTCTGCTGACCGCCTCGCGTGCTCTTGTCGACAACGCAGCCGGACAGACGGCTCTGGAGGCGCTGGCGGCAGGGCTGCCGGTGATCGGCTACCGGCCGATTCCGGGGCACGGCAAGGACGGGGTGCGACGGATGGCCGAGGAGGGCCTCACAGCGCACGCGACCGGTCCGCGGTCATTGATCCGGGCGCTGGACGAGGTGACGGTGCCGGGTCCCGTACGCGAACGGCGCGCCGCCGAGGCCCGGCGTCTGTTCGGCGCCGATGCCCTGCCGCACCTGGAGGATCTGGCGGGGGCGTGAGCCGACCGGCGGCCGTACGTGTACGCGTGCGTGACCTGGTGTCAACTGGCTGACTTGGCCATGCACTTGACAAGGTCTAGACCTTCCAATTCAATCCAATCGACACACCTCCCGCACATCTCCTCCTTGGCCCTGTCGCGTCGCCGGCAGGGCTCTGTGCGCCGTTGGCGCGAAGGGAAAACATTCAGAGATGTTGAGCAAATCCGGCAGAGGCCTCTCCCTCCTGCGGTCCGCGATCCTTCTCGCGGTCGCGGCCCTCATCGCCACTCTCTTCACCGCCCCGGCCGCGCAGGCCGCGGACGGCCAGATCACCGGTCTGGGCGGTAAATGCGTCGACGTCGCCGGGGCGAGCAACGCCAACGGCACCCCCGTTCAGATCTACGACTGCAACGGCACCAACGCGCAGCGCTGGTCCAACCCGGGCGACGGCACGCTGCGCGCGCTCGGCAAGTGTCTGGACGTCTCCAACAACAGCACCGCCGACGGAGCGCTCGTCCATCTGTGGGACTGCACCGGCGGCGCGAACCAGCGCTGGGCCGTCTCCGGCGCGAACGACATCGTCAACCCCCAGGCGGACAAGTGCCTGGACATCCAGAACCGCAGCACGGCGAACGGCACCCGGCTCCAGATCTGGACCTGTACGGGGCAGTCGAACCAGAAGTGGAACGCGCCCAGCGGCGGTGGCGGAAACCCCTCGCCGGGCGGGTTCGTCGTCAGTGAGTCGCAGTTCAACCAGATGTTCCCGGGCCGCAACGGCTTCTACAGCTACAGCGGTCTCACCGCCGCACTGAGCGCCTACCCCGGATTCGCCAAGACGGGCAGCGACACGGTCCAGAAGCAGGAGGCCGCGGCGTTCCTCGCGAACGTGAGCCACGAGACCGGCGGGCTCGTGCATGTGGTGGAGCAGAACACGGCCAACTACCCGCACTACTGCGACACTTCGCAGCCGTACGGCTGCCCGGCGGGCCAGGCCGCGTACTACGGCCGCGGTCCGATCCAGCTCAGCTGGAACTTCAACTACAAGGCGGCCGGTGACGCGCTGGGCATCAACCTGCTCGCCGACCCATGGCGGGTCCAGAACGACTCGGCCGTCGCGTGGAAGACCGGTCTCTGGTACTGGAACACCCAGAACGGTCCCGGCTCGATGACCCCGCACAACGCGATGGTCAACCAGGCCGGCTTCGGCCAGACGATCCGCTCCATCAACGGCTCACTGGAGTGCGACGGACGCAACCCCGCGCAGGTCCAGAGCAGGATCGACAACTACCAGCGCTTCACCCAGATCCTGGGTGTCTCGCCGGGCGGCAACCTGTACTGCTGATCCGCTTCGGCAGGACGATCACACCGTGTGGCCCCGGGGGCGCTACCCCGGGGCCACACGCCGTACGCGCTCCCGCGCGTTCGCCCGCGTCAGCGCGGCAGTTCCTCCTCGTGCAGTTCCTTGACCTGACTGTCCGTCAGAGCCTTGTCGTAGACGCGCACCTGGTCGACCGATCCGTTCCAGAAGTCGCCCTTGGCACCGTCGTACTTGGCGCGGCCGACCGCCAGGGGTCCGGTGCTCACGTCGGCCGGACCCGCCGCCACGGTCGCGACGGGCGCGCCGTCGACATACAGCTTGATGTCGCCGGACACCGAGTCACGCACTCCTACGAGGTGGTACCAGCGGTCCAGCTCGGGCTGGGTCACCAGGCGTGCGCGGTTGCCGCCGGGGGTGCTGAACGCGAACGCGCCCTGGCCGTACTGGAGATAGAACGGATTCTCCGTACGCCGGCCGTCCTGGCTGACCGCCGTCGCGTAGTTGCCGGGGAGGGCGCCGAGGGTGACCCATGCCGAGACCGAGTAGCTCTTGGTGGTGTCGACGACCGGTCCTTCGGTCTGCGCGTACTGGCCCTTTCCGTCGAAGTCCAGTGCCGTGCCGTTGACGCCCGGTGTCCAGGCGGGGTCACCGACGAGGCTCAGCGGTTTGCCGTTGGGGCCGGTGTCCGTGGAGGTGGTGCCCTTGCCCTCGTCCAGCGGCCAGTGCCCGCCGCCGCTCAGTTCGTCGCGCTTGCCCGCCTCGGCGCCGGCCTTGATGACCTTCAGGTTGATGGCCCGCACCCGCGCGGGGTCGACCTTGAGCTGCCGGCGGTCGTAGGTGTAGAAGCCGTTGAGCTCGTTCTCCAGGTCGCTGACCTGGGTGTAGACGGAGCCCGACAACTCGGCGTTCGCCGCTTCGAGGTAGAAGTCGGTGGTGTTCTGCACGTATTTCGCGGTGAGCGCGTCCTTGTCCGCCACCCCGCTGTAGATCGCCGCGGGCGGGCCGGGCCACATGTGCCCGGGGGTACGGAGCGTGAAGCCGCCGTGCTCACCGTCCATCGCGGCGCGGTGGTCGGGGAACGGGGCGTCGTTGTTCACGTAGTCGTGGTGGTCGATGATCTCGCCCTTGCCCGAATCCCCCTTGGACGAGCAGCAGTTGACACCACTGTGGGCGTTCACGATCCGGGAGGGGTCGGTCTGCTTCACCGATTCGGCGATCCGGCCGGTCTCCTCACGGTTCCACTCGCCCCAGCCCTCGTTGAAGACGATCCAGCCGATGACGGAGGGCGAGTTGTGCAGCTGCCGCATCATCTGCTTGCCCTCGTCGACGAAGGTCCGCCGCCCCGCCTCGCTGGTGATGTCGCTGGAGACGAAGTCCTGCCAGACGAGCAGACCGAGCTTGTCGGCGTGGTGGTAGAAGCGGGCCGACTCGACCTTGATGTGCTTGCGTACGGCGTTGAAGCCCAGCTTCTTCTGGGCTTCGAGGTCGAAGGCGAGCGCCGCGTCGCTGGGCTGGGTGTAGAGGCCGTCGGGCCAGAATCCCTGGTCCAGCATGGCGAGGGAGAAGACCGGCTTCCCGTTGAGCACGAGCTTCTGGTAGCCGCCGACCTCCTCGATGCCGACGGACCGCATGCCGAAGTAGCTGTCGACGCTGTCGGTGGAACGGCCGTCGGTGAGGGTGACGTCGAGGTCGTAGAGGTACGGGTCGTCAGGCGTCCAGAGCCGCTGGTTCTTGATCGGGAGGCGCAGTTCGGTGCCGGGCCGGCCGCTGACCGCCGAGACGATCCTGCCCTTGGCGTCGCGTGCGACGGCCCTGACCTTGGCGTCGGGTGAGGCCTTGGCGGAGTTGACGGTGACGGCCAGGGTGCGGGACTCGATGTCGGGAGTGGTGACGAGTTCGTCGACGGCCGCCGTGGCGACCGGCTCCATCCAGACCGTCTGCCAGATGCCCGACGACTGGGTGTAGACGATGCCGCCGGGGTCGGTGGACTGCTTGCCCATCGGCTGGTTGGGGCCGTTGGTGTCGGTGACGGCGACGACGATCTCCTGGGGACCCTTGCCGCCGTATCTGAGGGCGTCGGTGATGTCGGCGCTGAACGCCGTGTAGCCGCCGGTGTGTTCGGTGACCTGGGTGCCGTTGACCCAGACGCGGGTCGCGTAGTCGACGGCGCCGAAGTTGAGCTTCAGCCGCTTGCCGCTGCCGACCTTCCAGTTCTTCGGGACGTCCACGAGCTTGCGGTAGAACATGTGGTCCTCGTGGCGTTCGAGACCGGAGAGCTGCGACTCGACCGGGAACGGCACGATGATCTTCTCGTCCAGGTCCTTGCCGAAGACGGGCAGTTCATCCTTCTCCGCGCCCGCGAACTGCCAAGGCCCGTTGAGGTTCTTCCAGTTGTCCCGTACCTGCTGCGGACGGGGGTACTCGGGCAGCGGGTTGTGCCGGTCCAGCTTGTCGCCCCACTCGGTGGTGAGCCGGTGCGTGGAGCCGTTGGCCGCCGTACGCATGATCTCGGGCACGGTCTCGCCGCCGGCCTGGAGGCCGCCCTGACCGTCGTAACGGAAGCTGACCCGCTGGTCCTTCTGGACCGGCGCCTTCAGCGTGACGTCCAGGGAGTAGGGGTCCCCGGGGGTGCGGGCGACGGAGGAGAGCGGCATCGGGGTCGTGTCGACCTCGACCTTCAGATGGTCCTTGACGGCGGCGATCGTGCCGCCGACCTTGGACTCGAAGGTCGCGCGCAGCCGCCGGCCGTCCTTCCCGACCGCCAGGGAGACCGGGTAGATCTCGAAGTCGGCCGGCGGGGTGAACGCCGACTCGGGGACGATCTGCTTCTGGATCCCGGCGCCCGACCAGCGCAGGAACATGTTCGCGCCGCCGGTGTCCTGGAACATCTCGACCCGGATCTCCTGCGGCTCACCGGCGGTGAGCGTCACCGGTTCGCTGGTCTGCTCCCTGTCCCAGTCCGGCTCCCAGTGGTCGATCACCGCCTTGCCGCCGATCCACACCCGGAAGCCGTTGTCGCCGATCGCGTAGAAGGTGTAGTCGCCGCTCGCGGGGGCCTCGATACTGCCGGTCCAGCGGGCGGTGGTGTGCTCCGTACGACCGGTCAGCGACTCGAACGTCGTTGCCAGGCCCGGGAATTCGATCTGCGGGTCGAGGGACACTCCCCCGAGGTCGGCGAAGTCGCGCGCGCCGGGCGCGGACATGCTGAAGTACTCGCCCTTGAGGCCGTGCACCTCGTCCGCGGGTGCGGCGGCGGACGGGACGTCGCCGGCGCCGGCGGCGGTCGCGGCCGGTGTGAAGGCGCTCGTCGGCAGGAGGAGTGCGACGGCGAGCAGGAGCGAGCGCAGCAGGGGGCGGGAGCGGAGCGGTGGGCGTGAACGGGTGGCGGGCTTGCGTCTCATGGAAGTCCTCGATGTTCTCGCGCGGACGGGGGCGGAAGGGTTTCGTCCCGGGGCATTACAACGTTGGAAAGAGTCCGCAGCGGAATGACAGCACGCGCGCTCGGCGGGTGTCCAGAGTTACGACAGAAGGTGTTCGCGGTACGCGGGTGGCGCGAGAGTGCCCGTGGTAACACGTGGTGGAGAAATGACGTTGCCGCGGGCGGGGTTTCGCCTCTACCGTCGGTCCCATGAAGCGTGCCGCCATGACGACGACGCCGGAGAGTGTCCCGGCGCGCTGACTGCTGATCCAGTTCGAAGCCCCGGGGCGAGTACCCGGGGCTTCGTCGCGTGGTCACTCGCTCCGCACCAGCGAGGAGACCACGATGCACGACCACCGCAGACTCGGCCGCGAATTGGGCCTGTTCGACACCGACCCGCTGATCGGCGCCGGGCTGCCGTACTGGCTGCCCGACGGCGCGACCGTACGGCATGTCCTGGAGGAGTACATCCGCGGCGTGGAGCGGCGCGCCGGCTACCGGCATGTGTACTCGCCGGTGCTCGGCAAACGGGAGTTGTACGAGCTCTCCGGGCACTGGGCGCACTACAAGGACGACATGTTCCCGCCGATGGATCTGGGCGGTGAAGAGTTCGTGCTGCGGCCGAGCCTCTGTCCGCACCATGCGCTGATCTACCGGTCCCGCGCCCACAGCTACCGCGAACTGCCGCTCCGGATGGCCGAGTTGGGCGGCATGTACCGCTCCGAGCTGTCCGGGGTGCTGGGCGGTCTCACCCGCGTACGGTCGATCCAGCTCAACGACGCGCACGTCTTCTGCACCCCGGACCAGGTGGCCGGAGAAGCGGGCGCCGCGCTGGAGCTGATCCGGCGGGCGTACGACGCGCTCGGCATCCGCCCGGCGCGCTTCCGGCTCTCGCTGCCGGGCCCCGGCGGGAAGTACGTGGCCGATCCGGCGCTGTGGGAGCGGTCCGCGGCGCTGCTGACCGGGGTCCTCGACGGCTCGGGTGTCGCGTACGAGGCGGTGGAGGGCGAGGCCGCGTTCTACGGTCCGAAGATCGACGTCCAGATCGCCGACGAGGCCGGGCGCGAGTCGACCCTGTCGACCGTCCAGGTCGACTTCCACCAGCCGGAGCGGTTCGACCTGAGTTATGTCGGCGCTGACGGTGCCAGGCACCGGCCCGTGATGATCCACCGCAGCGTCATCGGCAGCGTGGAGCGCGCCGTCGCACACCTCGTGGAGCGGCACGGCGGGGCGTTCCCCGGCTGGCTCGCGCCGACCCAGGTCGTGGTGCTGCCCATCTCCGACAGCGAACTTCCGCAGGCCGCCGAGCTCGTGGAGCGTTGTGCGGAGCGGGGGCTGCGGGCGGAGGTTTCGGGGCCCGAGCACGGCACCCTGGGCGCGCGTGTCAGGGCGGCCAGGCTGGTGCCGTACCAGGCGGTGATCGGGGCGCGGGAGGCCGCCGGGGACTCGGTGGCTCTGCGGCTGCGGGACGGGCGGCGCGTGGACGCCCTGCCGGCCGCGGAGCTGCTGGACCGTGTCGGTGCGCTGGTCGGGGCGTTCAGTACCCGCCTCTGGGACGAGGAGAAGGAGGGGGACGAGGAAGTCGGGGCAGGACCACGGTCCCGGCCCAGGGGCTAAGCACCTGATTGCCCTCGTCGACGGGCCGACCGCTCAGGGGCGGGTCGCGGTGGCCGGGGAACGAGCGGTGAAGGCCGCCGACGCCGCGCCCAGCGTGATGTCCGGACCCGCCAGCGGGCGCGGTCTCCCGGCGGCACTCTCGGCAGTGGAACGGGAGTGACCCGAGAGGCGGAGAGACGATGAAGACCATCAACCGGGCGGGCCGGACGGGCGATCGTGTCGCCGCGCAGGACTGGGACGCGATCGCCGGGGATCTCGACGCGTACGGCAGCGCCCTCACCGGACAGCCGCTCCTCTCCCCCGCCGAGTGCCGCGCGATCTCCGCGCTGTACGAGGACGGGGAGCGGTTCCGTACGACCGTCGACATGGCCCGGCATCGATTCGGGTCCGGGCAGTACCGCTACTTCACCCACGACCTCCCCGACCTGGTAAGGGAGTTGCGTGCCGCGTTCTACCCCCGGCTGCTGCCGGTCGCGCGCGACTGGGCCGGGAAGCTGGGCCACCCCGCGCCCTGGCCCGACTCGCTGGACGAGTGGCTGACGAGGTGTCACGAGGCGGGGCAGGCCAAGTCGGCCCAGATCCTGCTCCGTTACGGCTCCGGCGACTGGAACGCCCTGCACCGGGACGTCTTCGGCGACATGGTCTTCCCGCTCCAGGTCGTCGTCGGCCTGGACGTCCCGGGAACGGACTTCAGCGGAGGCGAGTTCATCATGACCGAGCAGCGTCCGCGCGCCCAGTCGCGGGGCTCGTCGGCCACGATCCCGCAGGGCCACGGGCTGGTCTTCACCACCCGCGACCGGCCCGTACGCTCCGCGCGGGGCTGGTCGAACGCGCCCATGCGGCACGGCGTGAGCACGGTGCGCTCCGGCCACCGGCACACCCTCGGGCTCGTCTTCCACGACGCCGCCTGATCCGGGCGCCGCCCGAGCCGTCCGACGCGGCGTCAGGACGCCGCGCCTGGACGGCACGCCGCAGCGTTGCCGGTCCCGGCCCGCCCGCGAGTGGAGAATCCAGAAATGACGGATTCCTCACCAGACGCCGGATTCAGCGGGCAGACGCAGAGCGACGGCCAGAGCCCCACACCGTGGCGGGCGTTCCTGCGCACCGAGACAGGCAGCGCGGCCGTTCTGCTGACCGCGGTGCTGGCCGCGCTGGCCTGGGCGAACGCCGACCTCTCGATGTACGACCGCTTCTGGCGGACGCATGTGGGGCTGTCGTTCGGATCGCGGAGTCTCTCCCTCGAACTGCGCGACTGGGTCAACAGCGGCCTGATGGCGGTGTTCTTCTTCGTCGTCGGTCTTGAGGCCCGGCGCGAGCGGGACCTGGGCGAGTTGCGGGACGCGCGGCGTATCGCGCTGCCGGTGTTCGTCGGGGTCAGCGGGATTCTCGTGCCCGTCGCGATCTATCTGCTCATCAACGCCGGGGACGGCGAGACCCACGGCTGGGGCGCCGCGATGTCCACGGACACCGCCTTCGCGCTGGGCATGCTGGCGCTGCTCGGCAAGCGCCTGCCCACGGGGCTGCGTACGTTCATCCTGGCCGTGACCGTCGTCGACGACTTCGTGGCCCTCGCCGTCATCACCTTCGGATACAGCGAGAGTGTCGCGCCCGTGGCGCTGCTGGTGGCCCTCTCCATCCTCGGCGTGATCGTGCTGCTTCGTCACGAGGGCGTACGCCGGGGCGGCTGGTACGCGGTGCTGGCGACCGCCGCGTGGGTCGCCACGTGGGAATCCGGCGTCGACCCCGTCGTCGTCGGGCTGGTGATGGGGCTGCTCACCTTCGCCTACCCCGCCGCCCGAGGCGATCTGGAGCGCGCCACCGGTCTCTTCCGCCGGTTCAGGGAGCAGCCGACACCGGAGCTCGAACGCACCGCCCGGATCGGGCTCGCGACGGCGATCTCGCCCAACGACCGGCTGCTGCGGATGTACCACCCGTGGTCCAGCTATGTGATCGTGCCGGTGTTCGCGCTGGCCAACGCCGGGATCAGGATCAGCGGTGACGAGCTGTCGCAGGCATTCACCTCCCCCGTCACACTGGGCATCGTGTGCGCCTTCGTCGCGGGCAAGCCGATCGCGGTCCTCAGCGCCGCGTGGCTGGCCGATCACTTCAGCCGCGGCCGGCTGCGCCCGCCCGTCGGGTGGGGCGCGGTGGCCGCCGGCGGGACGATCGCGGGCGCCGGGTTCACGGTGTCCCTGCTGATCGCCACCCTCGCCTTCGACGGCGAACAGCTGGAGAACGCGAAAATCGGCACGCTCACCGCGCTGCTCGGCTCGTTCGTGCTGACCTGGGCCGTGAGCGCGGTGATCGGGCTGCTTCCGAAGCGGCGCCGAATCCGGGCCCTCCTCGGCACCGCCGAGTCGATCATCGACCTCGCGGTCCCCGTCGATCCCGAACTCGACAAGATCCGCGGCCCGTTGGAGGCGCCGGTCACGGTCGTGGAGTACGGCGACTTCGACTGCCCGTACTGCGGGAGGGCCGAGCCGGTCATCCGGGAGCTGCTGGCCGACTTCGGAGACGTGCGCTACGTGTGGCGGCACCTGCCGCTGACCGACGTACACCCGGGCGCGATGCTCGGCGCGGAGGCGTCGGAGGCCGCCCATGACCAGGGCGCCTTCTGGGAGATGCACGATCTCCTGCTCGCGCGCGAGGGCACGCTCCGGTTCGCGGAGGCACTGCGCATCGCGGACGACCTCGGTCTGGACACGGAGCGCTTCGAGCGGCATCTGCGGCGCCACAAGGGGGCGGGTCGGATCGACGACGATGTGGACTCCGCCGACCTGAGCGGGGTGTCGGGGACGCCGACGTTCTTCATCAACGGGCGGCGGCACCACGGGGCTTACGACATCGGCCACCTCTCGGCGGCGGTGCGGACCGCCCGGCAGCAGGCGGCGATCGCCGAGCCGGACTCGTGACGCGGGAGCACCGTCGCCCCCAGCCCGTGCCGTTGCCGTTGCCGTTGCCGTTGCCGTTGCCGTCAGGTGCTCAACGGGTCGCCGTCGACGGCGAGTTCCTCCGCCGCCCGTTCGAGGGCTTCCCGGTGGCCGAAGAGGCCGGGCAGTCCGCCCGAGTGCAGGAAGACCGTGCGCCGGCCGGGTTGGATCTCGCCCGACTCGACAGCGGCGGTCAGCCCGGCCATCGCACGGCCGGTGTAGATGGGGTCGAGAACCATGCCCTCGGTGCGGGCGGCCAGGGTGAGGGCGGTCATGGACGCCTCGGTCAGCACGGGGTAACCGGCTCCCACCTGGTCGTGACGGATCCGCAGGGACTCGGGCGGACAGTGCGTACCGGAGAGACCGGAGGCCAGGTCCGACACGACGCGGGCAGGCTCGGGGAGGGCTCCGCAGTGGACGCCCAGCACCCGCTCGGGCCCGAGCGACTCGACCAGTCCGGCCATGGTGCCCCCGGAGCCGAGCGCGACCACGACGCACGCCAAGTCGGGTGCCTGGGTGAGGAGTTCCTGTCCGCACTCGACATAGCCTCGGGCGCCGAGCACGCTGGAGCCGCCGAAGGGGATCAGCGCGGGGACGGCGCCGCGGTCCCGCAGGGTCCCGGCCACATGCCGGGCGGTGGAGGCGAGTTCCTCCTTGCCGCCGTCACCGGCCCACACCACCCGCGCGCCGAACAGACCGTCGAGGGTGAGATTGCCGGACTCGGACGCTCCCGGTTCGCCGGACAGGACGAGGACGACATCGAGTCCGAGCCGGGCGCCCGCCGCCGCGGTGAGGCGTGCGTGGTTGCTCTGCGGGGCGCCGGTCGTCACCAGGACGTCAGCGCCGTCGGCGAGCGCCGTCCCGCAGGTCCATTCCAGTTTGCGCACCTTGTTGCCACCGCCGCCGAGGCCGATGAGGTCGTCGCGTTTGACCCACAGGTCGTCGGCGCCGAGACCGAGTGCGCGGGCCAGCCGTGGCATCGGTTCGAGCGGGGTCGGATAACTGCCGAGCGTGGCGCGGGGCTGCTGCCCGTCACCCATGGACTTGGTCACCATGGCTCTACTCTGCCCGCTCGCTCCGCGACTCGCCGGTGCCGTCGGTGGCGTGTTCCGTTGTCCGGTCCACCGCCGTACGCCCGACCAGCCGTTCGTAGCGCTGGCGGGCGGCCTGCGGCGTGCCGAGACCGAGGCCGAAGGCGACCTCCTGCCAGGTCATCCCCCGGCCTCGCGCCATCTGGAGCAGCCCCGCTTCCAGTTCGTCCATGTCCCCCCGCGCGCGCGGCACCAGGCTCAGAGCCGCGGTGATGTCCGCGTGGTCGACCTCCGGCTCGTCCGCTTCCCGCTTCGCCGCCCCGCTGAGCAGGAACGACACAAGCCTGACGGCTTCGTGCGGCGCGATGACGGACGGATGCGCCTGCCTGCGGCGCTGAGCGTCGTTCGCCGCGTGCCGCTCGGCGATACGGAACAGGGACGCGTGCACACGGTGCGCACGGGCCTGATCCGGGTCGGGAGGGCTGAAGGGGTCGGAGACGTGCTGGTCAGGAGTCGATGGCATACGGCAAGCATGCGTCGACACACATATCGATGTCAACTATCCGTGTTGAACACTCTGTTCATATTCGGCGCTCCGCCGGGACTCAGGGGCGGTAGACCTCGCCTGGCTCCGGGACCGCCGGAGCGAAGAGCTGAGGAACGGTCACAAAGGTGAAGCCCCGCTCCTTCAACCGCTTGATGATCCCGGGCACGGCCGGGACCGTCCCGTCGTAGATGTCATGGAGCAGGATGATCCCGTCGGCGGACGCGTCGTCGACGATGCGGCGCTCGATGAGGGCGGAGTCGGTCGTGGAGTAGTCCTTGGCCGTCGCGCTCCAGAGAATCTGCGAGAGACCGAGTTCGCGGGAGACGTCCGTGACGTCGCCGTTGGTACGGCCCTGGGGCGGGCGCATCAGCGTGGGCCGGTGACCGGCGATCTTCTCGATGGCGTCCTGCGTGCGGCCGAGTTCGTCGCGTATCGCGGCCCGGTCGAGATCGGTGAGTACGCGGTGACTCCAGGTGTGGTTGGCGACCTCGTGCCCCTCCGCCGCGATGCGGCGCACGGTGTCGGGATGGGCCAGCACATGGTTCTTGCCCAGCAGGAAGAAGGTGGCCGGCACCTTCTCCTTCTTGAGGATGTCGAGCAGCCGGGGCGTGCCCTTGCCGGGGCCGGCGTCGAAGGTGAGGGCCACGCACATGACTTCGGCGCAGTCGACGGAGCCGTACCGCCCCTTGCCGTCACCTCCCGAGTCTCCTCTGACCGTGGCGGGCGAGACGGTCTGTGTGCCGCAGCCGGTGAGGGTCAGCGCGAGGGTCAGGGCGACGGCGAGCGCGACGGCCGTACGGCGCACGGGTGCGAACGGGCCGATTTCAGGCATGGCGGAGCCAGGTGTGGTGGTTCTGGGCATGACGGAGCTCTCTCTGTGTTCTCGCCGCGCCCCGAGAAGGGCCCTCAGGGGGCGAGTGCTTACATCCGGATTCCGTCACCGCGAGTGGGAGCGGAATCAGCCGAATGGATCCGGGCAGGACGGAACACGCCAGGCCAGGGCGGGTCCCATGACATGCGGATCACTATACACGCGATGTATACATGGAGTTTATAGACGTCCAGAAGGCGCCCCTCTGTGCGCACCAATACGGTGAACCCGCTCAATTCGCATGTAGCGGTGCTCAGTTACGGGAACAGGGTCCGGGACAGGCAAGGAACTGATCCGACGGACAGGCCCCTGGCCCTCGTCCGAGGAGGCCACCGAAACGATGGACGTCAATCTCACGCTCGTCCTGGCGGTCGCCGCCGTCGCGTGCCTCGCGATGCTGATCGCGACGGTCGTTCTGTTCGTCAAGGTCTTCCGGACCCGTGCGCTGCTGCGCGAGGCCGGGATACCGCTGAGCAACCGCGCCGCGTACTGGGGCGCTCTCATCTATGTGGTGAGCCCGGTCGATCTGCTGCCCGACCCCGTCTACCTCGACGACATCGGCGTCCTGCTGTTCGCCCTGCGCTCCCTGCACGCGGCGTCGGCCAAGGCTGTGGGCGGTCCGCGACGAAGGGAGCGGCAGCGCACCGACGCGTGAGCCCTCGGGGGTACCGGCCGCCAAACGGCGAATCGGCTCTGCGATCCTGTCGGCATGGCGTTCACCCCGTCGGCTCCCGCGCCGATATCGGCGGATCCGCCCACCGCGTCGACCGGCCTCCTGCTCACGCAGTCCTGGCTCGATCTGGCCTTTCTGCACTGGGCGGCCGACCCTGCGGACGTGGCGCCGCTCCTGCCGCCGGGCACGGTCCCTGACACCTTGCACGGCAAGACCTACATCGGACTGGTCGCGTTCCGGATGCACCGGGTGGGCTGGTTCCGGTTGCCCGGCATTCCGTATCTGGGGACCTTTCCCGAGACCAACGTCCGCCTCTACTCGGTGGACGCGCACGGGCGCCGCGGCGTGGTCTTCCGCTCGCTCGACGCGTCGCGGCTGATACCGGTCGCGGTCGCGCGAGCGGCGTTCCGGCTGCCGTATCTCTGGTCACGCATGAGCGTCGAACGGAGCGGCGACACCTTCACGTACACGAGCAGACGGCGCTGGCCCGGCCCCCGGGGCGCGGGCAGCCGTATCGAACTGCGGGTCGGTGGGCGCCTGGAGGAGCCGAGCGAGCTCGAACACTTCCTGACCGCGCGCTGGGGCATGCACAGCACGTTCTTCGGCCGGCAGATGTATCTGCCGAACGCGCACCCGCGCTGGGCGTTGCACCACGCGGATCTCGTGGAGTGCACGGAGGATCTGGTGACGGCGGCGGGACTGCCCGCGCCCGCCGGGGACCCGGTGAGCGTGCTGTACTCGCCGGGCGTCCCGGTGAGTTTCGGACGGCCGGCGCGTCCGGGCGGCATCCCGACTCCCTGACGCGAAGAGCGTCGCCGGAACAACACCCGCGCCCAGAGCTTGGGGATCGCGGACGAGGAGTCCCGTCCGCGATCCGTCGTGCACCGTGAAGTGGCCCTCGCCGGGCCCCTGTTCGGTCAGCTGAGCCGGTGGACCAGCTGGGTGTTCAGTTCGTAGCGCGCGGCGGCGATCTCCAGCTCGCCCGTAGCCACCCTGGCGGCGAGATCGGGTTCACCCACCAGCCGTGAACGGACCAGTTCTGCCTGCGCGCTGACGGTGGCGTCCACCCGCGCGTCGCCCTCCTGCGAGTGGTCGATCGCGGGCTTGATCTGATCGGCTATGTACTGGATGTGGGCGGGCAGGGGCTCCCCGGTCTCCTCCGCGTGCACGGCCGCGGACACGGCGCCGCACGACTGGTGGCCGAGGACGAGGACCAGCGGGATGCCGAGTTCCAGGACGCCGTACGCGACGCTGCCGAGCACGGCCTCGTCCAGGACCTCACCGGCCGAGCGGACGGTCATGAGGTCGCCGAGCCCCTGGTCGAAGACCAGCTCCGGCGGGACACGGGAGTCGATGCAGCCGAGTATCAGGGCGAAGGGGGCCTGGCCTGAGACCAGTTCCTGCCGCACGGCCCTCGACTCGTTCGGGTGCTGCTGCTTGAAGGTGCGCCACCGGCGGTTGCCGGCCGAGAGTTCGGCCAGCGCGGCGGCGGGTGTGGAGGGCCTCTTGGTACGCGAGATGGGGGTCCGGGTGACGGCGCCCGCCGGCCCGGCCCCGCCGATGAGTGCGCTTCCGGCGGCGGTCGAGAGCGCCGCGGTGGCAACGGAAGCGCGGAGCAGCGCGCGGCGGCTGGTCGTCACCGGCGTCTGTGCGTGTGGGGTGGTTTTCACGTACGGAAGCTAACGTCCGTAATATTAACGGACTTTCATGCATGCCAACTCTTGGTGTGCCCTTGAACGTCCCTTGGCTATGCGTGATCCGAGTGTGACAACTGACGGCCCTTTCGCGACGGTCAGTTGCCGAAGAGGCCGCTGAACGCCCGGTCAGCTCACCCCGCGCGGGCGGAACTGGATGCTGATGCGCGCCCCGACGGCACGCGCGGTCTTGGGGATCGCGTGCTCCCAGGTGCGCTGGCAGGAGCCGCCCATCACGATGAGGTCGCCGTGCCCGAGCGGCTTTCGGATGACGGAGCCGTGGCGCCGCCGGGGCCGTAGCGTCAGATCGCGTGGGGCGCCGACGGAGAGGATCGCGACCATGGTGTCCTCGCGGGAGCCGCGGCCTGTGCGGTCGCCGTGCCAGGCGACTCCGTCGTGGCCGTCCCGGTAGTAGCAGAGGCCGGCACTCACGAAGGGCTCGCCGAGTTCGCCGGCGTAGTACGCGCTCAGCGCCTCGCGCGCCTCCGTGAGAACGGGATGCGGCAGCTCCTCCCGCCTGCCGTCCCGTTCCCCGTAGAAGGCGAGCAGCCTCGGCACGGCCACCACCCGCTCGTACATCTGCCGGCGCTCGGCGCGCCAGGGCACGCCGGCGGCCAGTTCCCCGTGCAGGGCGTCGGCCCCGGTGAGCCAGCCGGGGAGCAGGTCGATCCACGCGCCGTCGCCGAGCACGGTCCGCCGGACGTCCCTGAGCGGACCCAAGCGGATCTCGTCGGTCTGGTCGAAGAGCGACCCCTGTGCGTGTGCTGCCATGCGTCCAGCATAACCACACACTCGAACGTACGAGCGATTAGAACGTTCCGGTGCCGCGCCGCCGTGCTGTGCTCAGCCCAGGTCCTCCCGCCGCTCCAGCCACTCGTGCGGAACGGCGTCCACTCCCGTACGCGCGCCCACGATGCCGCCGGTGATGGCGCATGTGGTGTCGACGTCGCCGAAGGCCTCGGCCGTCGACCACAGCGCGGCCTCCAGGTCGTCGTGGTGGCGGACCGCCGACCAGACGGCGAACGGGACGGTGTCGTCGGCCCGGATGCGCTGTCCGTTGCCGAGGATGTCCGACGCCTTCCAGGGCTCGGTGCCGAAGGGCACATCCACCGCCCGCGCCAGACCGTCCCGTACGGTGCCCTCCGGCGTGGCCTCCGCGACCGCCGCGAGCGACAGCTCACCGCGCGCCGAGAGCGCGGCGGCGACCGCGACGGCCACCGCGCCCGCTATGCCCTGCGGATGGGCATGGGTCACCTCGGCGGACAGAGTGGCCTGTTCCACGACGCGTTCGAGATCGTCCGCGAACCAGGCGCCGAGCGGCGCGACCCGCATCGCCGCCCCGTTGCCGAGGCTCCCGCCCTCGAAGAGGGTGGGAGCCAGGGTCCGCCAACTCGCGGGTTCCACGAGGAGTTGGGGCAGCAGGATGTGCATGCCGTGCCCGTAGCCGCGCCCCGGGTCGGCGTCGAAGCCGAGCGCGAAGCAGTGGGCGAGACGGTCCTGGTCGATGAGGCCGTACTCGTCGAGGACGCGCTGGACGGCGAGCGCCATCGCCGTGTCGTCGGTCCAGTGCCAGTCGGGCTCCCGCGGCATGGTGCGGGCCTTGATCTCCGCGTACGCCTGGGCCGGTCCCGGAAGAGCGGGAACCAGCGCTCGCCGAAGGCGTCGCCGAGGGCGAGCCCTTCGAGACTCCGGCGGGCGGCTTCGCGGCCGGTGACGGGAGAGGGCGAGGAGGGCGTTTCAGGAGTGGCGCGGGGCCGGTCCGGAGGTCGCGTCTGTTGCGTCATGCGCCCCATGGTGTCGCGCGGCCTCCGGCCGTACATCTCCCTTTCCGACCACGCGTGGCCGGTGACCCCGCTCAGCTGAAGCAGTTCGCCGGGCGGGCGTTCGCGGGGTCGAGGGCTCCCAGCACCATCCGGTACATGACGTCGCTGTAGGCGATCCCCAGATGCGCGCTCATGTCGACCGCGCAGGCGTCCTGGAGGTCGAGGTTCTCCACCGGGGCGTCGGGGCCCGCCGCGAGGTACTGCTGGCGGTAGGGGGTGACCACTTCGTCGGTGCGCGTGACAACGGTCGTGTAGCGCACGCCGGGCATGGTGTCGCCTCCGGCGTCGAGCCGTGCGTTGACGTCCGAGCCGAGCGTCTGGTCCTTCGCCGCCTGTCCGGCCATCTGCGCCGTGGTGTCGAGCACCCGCAGCGACCTGGCGAGGGTCGCCATGCCGGAGGCCGTCGTCCCGTGGTTGCTCGGCGCGATACCCACCAGCCGGTGGGTCTTCGCCGCACCGCCATCGAACTTGAGGTACCAGCGCGGCAGCAGTCCGCCGCCCTGGGAGTGTCCGACCAGGTCGGCCTTCTCCGCCCCGGTGGCGTCCAGGACCTTGTCGACGAAGGTGGCCACCTCCTTGGCGGACTTGGGGACATGGCCTCTCGCCTTGAACACATCGCCTTGGGGCGCGCCGTAGTTGAGGGCGTAGACGCAGTAGCCGGCCTTCTTCAGTACGGGCGAGAGTCCCGACCAGTTGGCGTAGGCGTTCGCCCAGGTGCCGTGGATCAGTACGACGGGACGCGGGTGGGCGGCGCTCGGCCGGCAGGTCCAGTCGTTGGCGCCGGACGGCGACATCTCGGGGGCCGCCTGCGACCGGGTGAACGCCGCGGAGAACTCCGCCAGGCCGGTGTTGGGGGCGACCGCCGAGGCGCGGGCGGAGCCGGAGGGGAAGGAACCGGACGCGATGGAGGGGGACGGAATGGCGGGGGACGAGGACGAGGGCGCCGCGGCCGCGACGGCGATCAGTGTGGATCCGACCAGTGCGGCGGCGGCATGTCCGAGCTTCAACAGGGCTCCCGTGCGTGAGGCCTCCGCTCGGTCCCGTACCTGGTCCCGGCCGCGTAGCTCCGGGACACGGGGCGGAGGAGGGCGTCTTTCGATGACGCCCGCCATCCGATCCCATGCGGATTCCCCCGGGCGGGATTGCCCCATCGGTGGGCGCGGAGCCCGCCGCCAGGTACGAGTGGGCCGTGCTCAGGAGCGGGCGGCGAAGGGCGGGTGCGTTCCGTTGAGGTAGTGGTCGCCGATGTCGCGCAGCCGGTGGACGGATGAGCTCTGCGCGGTCAGCGCACGGGCGTTGCGCCAGAATCTGTCGAGCGCCGGGCCACCGTCGAAGGACGTCGCGGCTTCGGTGAGTTCGAGGATGCGGGTGGTGATGTCGACGGCGGACCTGCCGGTGACGGCCTCGGCCGCGGCGACGAGGACGGCGATCTCGGCGCGTTCGTCCATGCCGATGTCCCGTCCGGTGCGCAGCCCTTGCTCCAGGGCGTCCGTGGCGCGGTCCATGACGGCGGCGGCGGTGTGGGCCGCGGTCGCCAACTCCCCGTACGCGAGCAGGAGATACGGGTCCCCGCTCGGGCGTACGGCGTATGTGGCGGCATCAGGTGCCTCGGAGCGCGGCGCGCGGCGTACGGCCCGGCTGACGTCACGGGCCTCGGCGAGAGCGCCCTCCGCGATGCCGAGCGCCACATGGCTGAGGACGAGCCGCAGCGCGAGCGGCGCGAGCGCGGTGTACGCGGAGACGGAGTGTTCGTCGCGTGGCATCGCGCCGAGGATATGGCCGGCCTCCACGGGCACGTTGTCGAAAACGACGCTGCCCGCGCCGGTGAGCCGCTGGCCGAGACGGTCGTTGTCGGTACCGGCGAGTACGCCGGGGTGGGCCGGGTTCACGAGTGCGATCAGCAGCTCGCCCGTGCGCGTGGACGTCGCGCCGACGACGAGACGGTCGGCGACGGTGACACCGGCGGCGAAGGTCCTGCTTCCGTTGAGCAGATGGCCCGACGCGGTGGGCGAGAGGGTGAGGCCGGGGCCGGTCTCCGGGTCGGGGAGGTCGGTGCCGCCGCCGAGGAGCCAGCCGTGGGCGACGGCGGACGGCTCGTGTCCGGCGGCGAGGTCTCCCCCGGTCGTACCGAAGAAGCGGCTGCTCCACGAGAGCACGTAGTGCCGCGCGATGAGCTCGCCGATGGAGCCGTCGGCCGCCGCGATCTCGCGGATCACGGCGGCGGCGGTGCGCCAGTCGGCGCCGCCCTGACCGCCGCCGCCCCCGTGGCCGCCCGGGTCGTCCGGATCGGGAGAGGGCCCGGAGACGGGGCCGGTGAGGCTCCGGCCGGGAAGGACGGGCGGTGTCAGGAGCGCGGGCAGACCGGCTTCGCGCAGCCGTGCCACCTCGTCGTACGGCGGCTTGCCCGCCCGGTCGCGGGCGATCGCGTCGGCGGCGAGATCGTCGGCCACCTCCCGTGTGACGCGCGGCCACATGGCCTCGTCGGGCACGGTGGGCTTGTGCGGGGCGGCGGTGCGGACCACGGGTTTCGTCGGCACGGTGCCGGCCACCTCCAACATCCCTAGTTTTCCCACTGGATTAGTAGGAATACTGGCACGGACTCATCGCTCCCCCAAGTGCGCGTTCATATGGTGGACTCGCGTCCCGGACCGCGAAACCAACCGTCGGCCGGGACCTCGCTCACGGGTTGGTCCAGGCCTCCGGATCCGCCGCGAGCGCGGACACACCCTCCGGCAGCCCGGCCGAGGCCACGTCCGCCAGGGTCACTACGTCCAGGATCTGGCGGACGTTGGCCCTGAGCGCGATCCACAGCGGCAGCAGGGACTCGGCGGGGCCGGTGTACGAGAGCTCGGGCGGCCGGACCCCGCGTACCGAGACGAGAGGCCCGTCCACCGCGCGGATGACATCGGCGACGCTGATGGAGTCCGCGCCCTTGGCCAGCCGGTAACCGCCGTTGCCGCCCCGCCGGCTCACCACCAGCCCGCCCCGGCGCATGTCGTTGAGGATGCCTTCGAGGAACTTGTGCGGGATGTCCTGGGCGGCGGCGATCGCCTCCGCCTTGAGCGGGGCCTCGTCGCCGGACATGGCGAGCTCCAGCGCGGCACGTACCGCATAGTCCGCTCTGGCTGAAATGCGCATGCGCGCAGTATCGCGTACGGCTCGGCCCCCGCTCCGGGCCCCGCCTGCCCTTTCTCCCGGAAACCTCGCCGTCAGCCCGTGCCGGCGGAGCTCCCCACCGTGTCGAACAGCCGGTTGGCGGGGCGCGGCAGTCCGTAGTGCTCGCGCAGCGTGGTCCCGGTGTACTCCGTACGGAAGAGGCCGCGCTCCTGGAGGATCGGCACGACCTGGTCGACGAAGGCCTCAAGGCCCGACGGGAGCAGCGCGGGCATGATGTTGAAACCGTCCGCGGCGCCGCTGTCGTACCAGTGCTCGATGGTGTCGGCGACCTGCTCGGCCGTGCCCGCGAAGGTGCGGTGTCCGCGGCCTCCGCCGAGCCTGCCGATGAGCTGACGTACCGTCAGACGCTCGCGTCTGCCCAGCTCCACGACCAGGGTGAAGCGGCTCTTGGCACCCTCGATCTCGTCCTCGGTGGGAATGTCGTCCGGCAGCTCCTCGTCGAGCACCAGCCGCTCGTCGGGGACGCCGAGAAGGCGGGCCAGCTGCCGGCGGGCGTACTCGGGGACGATGTGCCGGTCCAGCTCGGCGTCCAGTTCCCGCGCGTCGGCCTCCGTGTCGCCGATCACCGGCACGATCCCCGGCAGGATCTTGATGCCGTCCGGGTCACGCCCGAAGGCCACCGCGCGCTGCTTGACGTCCTTGTAGAAGGCGACGCCCTCCTCCAGGGTCTGCTGGGCGGTGAACACCGCCTCCGCGTAGCGCGCCGCGAAGTCCTTGCCGTCCTCGCTGGATCCGGCCTGGACGAGAAGGGGGTAGCCCTGCGGGGAGCGCCGTACGTTGAGCGGTCCTTCGACCCGGAAGTGGGCTCCGCGGTGCTCGATCGGCCGGACGCGTTCGGCGAGCGCGTGCACGCCGCGCTCCTTGTCGGCCACCACCGCGTCGTCGGCCCAGCTGTCCCACAACTTCGTGGCCACATCGAGGAATTCGGCCGCTCGGAGGTAGCGCTCGTGGTGGGGCGGGGTGTCGTCCAGACCGAAGTTGCGGGCGGCGTCGGCGCCTGCCGTGGTGACGATGTTCCAGCCGGCCCGGCCGCCCGAGACATGGTCGACGGAGGCGAACCTGCGGGCCAGGTTGTACGGCTCGTTGTAGCTGGTGGACGCGGTGGCGATGAGGCCGATCCTGCTGGTGACACCGGCGAGGGCGGTCAGCAGGACGGTGGGTTCCAGGATGCTGGAGGGCCGGCGCCCCGGGTCGCCGTGCAGGACGGGCCCGTCCGCGAGGAACAGGGAGTCGAGTCTGCCGCGCTCCGCGATGCGGGCCAGATTCTTGTAGTGCTCGACGTCCGTGCCGTCGCTCGGACTCCGCGGCAGGCGCCAGGCGGCCTCGTGATGGCCGGCGGTCATCAGAAAGGCGTTGAGGTGCAGGGGCTTACGGTCCGGGTCGCGTGACATGGGTCTTCTTCTCCTGGGGGTTACGGCCGGAGGGACTGCTGCCGGGACGGCTCAGAGCGCGAGATAGCGGCCGTCGTGGAAGAGCAACGGGCGCCGGTTCTCGTCGTGTTGGGCCTCCTCGACCCGTCCAATGACGATCCGGTGGTCGCCTGCGGGGACGATCTGCTGGATGCTCAGCCGGAGCCAGCCGGCCGTGTCGTCGAGTACGGGGTCACCCTCCGGCAGCCGGTGCCAGGCGGTCGGCGCGGCGAACCTGTCGGCACCGCTGGTCGCGAACGTCCGTGCCAGCGGCTCCTGTTCGGCGCCGATGAAGTTGACGACGGCCGATGACGCGCGCTCGATCGTCGGCCAGGACGATCCCGAGAGGGCGATACCGAACGACACGAGCGGCGGGGCGATGGACAGGGACGTGAGCGAGGTGGCGGTGAATCCGGCCGGACCCTGGCCGGCGTCCGCGGTGATGACGACGACGCCCGCCGGATATCGGCGGAATGCTTTCTTGAAGCGCTCCGGGGCGATGCCCGCGGTGAGATGCGACGACACGATGAGAGTCAACGTCTCCCCCAGGAAGAGAAGTGGGATCTGCGGAATTGGGCAGGCGGTGGCCGTGCGGGTGGTGGCCGGCGTACGCACACGTGGGACCAGGTGAACCGAGGCGTACCGAGCGGGCCGAAGGCCCTCGCCGGTGAATCGAGGGATGGACCGTGGCGCGAGGAGAATTCAGGCGCGGGGGGAATTCACGCGCGACAACAGAGGCAGGGCACGGACGCGGGCGAAAGACCGGTGAGGCGTGCGACGGTGCTGCGGGCGACCGGGCCATGGTCGAGGACGGCGTTCAGCACACTCTTCGTGCCAGGGGCGCGGCGGGGTGGGGCGGTGGCCGGCGGGATGTCCGCGCGGCGTATCGGGGTGGGTGGGCGACGGACGGGCACCTGCGGCTGTCTCACGGGTGTCTTCCAGATGCTCGAAGGCTGCGGCGGAGGCCCCGGGACGCATTTGGTCGGAGGTCGGCCGGACCGCGTGGGCGCTGAGTCGTCAGCCCTGGTGACACGCCGCGGAGCACACACGCTTGAGATCGATGTGACCCCGAGTCGTCAGGTGCGCGGATCGCTGCATGTCCGGCAACGTAACCGCAGCGCCCGA
The DNA here is from genome assembly GCF_042714995.1 of Streptomyces sp. NPDC058665. Lineage (NCBI taxonomy): Bacteria > Bacillati > Actinomycetota > Actinomycetes > Kitasatosporales > Streptomycetaceae > Streptomyces > Streptomyces sp. NPDC058665. The sequence continues at coordinate 57,669 of NZ_JBHXRX010000032.1, read as the reverse complement.
ACCGGGTCAATCCCCGGTCGTATCGTGGACCGCGGTGACTACCTCGGTGGCCAGCCTTTCCGCGTCGTCCAGCGCGGCGGTGAGCGTGCCCGGTGTCGAGCCGAGCGCGGAGAACAGAGCGTGTGCCCGTTCGGCGAAGTCGGCTGGGGCGACGGCGAGTTGTCCGGCGGCCCGGACCGCTCCCTTCTCGTTGAGCACCCAGCTTCTGTCATGGGCGTGGAGGGCGTGTACGAGGACTCCGACCGCGCGGAAGAGACAGCCGGCGACATGGAAGGCGTCGCCGCGCGCCGCGCCCTTGCGGGCACCGGCCAGGATGAACGGGGCCTCCCAGCGGGCGTTGTCGATGAGCGCCCGGCGCAGCGGCTCCGGATAGTGGCGGGTCCGCTCCCGCAGGGTTCGGAGTTCGCCGTCCGGGTCGGCGAGTACGCGCCCGACGGCCAGTTCACCGGCGTAGGCGTGGGAGTACACCCCCAGGGGATGACCGGCCTGGGCACCGATCTCGAACCGCCCGGCCAGGCACTGCTCCCAGATTCGGCGCACACGGTCCAGGTCACGGTAGATCCAGTCGACGCGGTGGCCGTCGACGGTGAGCCAGGCACCGCCGTCCACCCATGGTCCCCAGCCGCCTGGCTCGGTCACCTCCACGGGCTCATCGGCCAGTTCGGCGGCGAGCAGCCGCAGGGCGGCGGTGTCCAGGGGCCGCTGGTAGTACAGGCCCAGGTCGAAGTCGGAATCGGGACGGTGCGTTCCTGTCGCCCGGCTGCCGCCCAGGCACACCCCGACGACTCCGCCCACTTCGGCCAGCCGATTCGCGATCTCCACCATGCGATCCACGCAGGCCAGTGTGCACAGTCGGACGGGCGTCGGCGAGCGAGTTCCCCGGAGTGCGTGAGGGTCGGTCGCCGCGCGGCTACCCGTCGAGGACCGGCGCAGCCGTATCCTTGCTCGCCGCCCGTGCGATGTTGCGCGCCATCCCTCCGAAGACGACGGCGTGGAACGGCGCGACGCTCCACCAGTACGCGTGCCCGAGCAGCCCGCGCGGATGGAAAAGGGCGCGCTGCCGGTAGCGGGTACGGCCCTGCTCGTCGCGCTCGACGCGCATCTCCAGCCAGGCGAGTCCCGGGAGCCGCATCTCGGCGCGCAGCCTCAGGAGCCGGCCCGGTTCGATCTCCTCGACGCGCCAGAAGTCCAGCGAGTCGCCGACCCGCAGCCGTGCGGCGTCGCGGCGTCCCCGGCGCAGCCCGACACCGCCGACGAGCCGGTCCAGCCGGCCCCGTACGGCCCAGGCCAGCGGGAAGGAGTACCAGCCGTTGTCGCCGCCGATTCCTTCGACGACCCGCCACAACGCCTCGGGGCCGACGTCCACGGTCAGTTCGCGGTGGTCGGTGTAGAGGCTGCCGCCCGCCCAGTCGGGGTCGGTCGGCAGCGGGTCGCTCGGTGCGGCGGGGACGGAGGCGGAGGACCAGCGGGTGGTCACCTGGGCGTCCTGGATCCGCCGGAGCGCCAGGGCCAGCGCTTCCTCGAAGCCGAGGGGCCCGCCGGGTGCGTCGGGGACGTACCGCGCGATGTCGTGCTCGTGGCAGACGACTTCGTGCCGGAGGGACTCGGCGAGCGGCCGGGCGATCGAGGCGGGTACGGGGGTTACCAGGCCGATCCACTGGCTGGAGAGGGCCGGGGTGAGGACCGGAACGGGCACGATCAGCCGACGCCGGAGTCCGGCGACGGCGGCGTAGGTGTGCATCATGTCCAGGTAGGTGAGGACGTCGGGGCCGCCGATGTCGAAGGCGCGGCTGACGTCGGCGGGCATCCGGGCGCTGCCGACGAGATGGCGCAGGACATCGCGTACGGCGATGGGCTGGATTCGGCTCCGTACCCAGCTCGGTGTGACCATCACCGGGAGGCGTTCGGTGAGATACCGCAGCATCTCGAAGGACGCCGAGCCGGACCCGATGATGACGGCGGCACGCAGCACGGTGGTGGGGACGCGCGAGCCGAGCAGGATGCGCCCGACCTCGGTACGGGAGCGCAGATGGGGCGAGAGGTTCCGCTCGGGTACGCCGACGGGGGCCAGACCTCCCAGATAGACGATGCGCCGGACGCCCGCCGCGTGGGCCTGTTCGGCGAAGATCCGGGCTGCCTCGCGGTCGGTCCGCTCGAAGCCGGAACCGGTGCCGAGCGAGTGGACCAGGAAGTACGCGACGTCGATGCCCCGCATCGCGTCGCCGACCGAGCCGGCGTCGGTGACATCGCCGCGTACGGCCTCGGCCCGGCTTGCCCACACGTGGTCGCGCAGCTTCTCGGGCGTACGGGCGAGACAGCGCACCCGGTGCCCGGCGTCCAGCAGTTCCGGCACGAGCCGGCCGCCGATGTAGCCGGTGGCGCCGGTCACCAGGCAGTGGAGGGCGGGCGCCGGGTCCGGGGCGGGCGCCGGGTCGGCGTGGGTCATGGAGTCCTCCGTGGGGTACGGCTCAGGCCATGTCCGACGGGCGCGCCTCGCCCGCCGCGATCCGCCGGTTGCGCAGGACCGACGACCAGAAGGACCAGCCGATGAGGACGACACCGATGAGGCCGGTGATGATCTCGCTGATCTGGAACTGGATGGTGATGATCAGGATGACGGCGAGCGCGCCGATCGCGTAGTGCGCGCCGTGCTCCAGATAGACGTAGTCGTCGAGCGTGCCCTGGCGGACGAGGTAGACGGTGAGCGACCTGACATACATCGCGCCGATACCGAGGCCGAGCGCCATCAGCACGATGTCGTTGGTGATGGCGAACGCGCCGATCACTCCGTCGAAGGAGAAGGATGCGTCGATGACTTCGAGATAGAGGAACATGAAGAAGGCGGCCTTGCCCGTGACGGCGCCGATCGAGGGACCGCCGTTGCCGCGCCCACCGGACGCCGTCTCCTTACCGGGCTCACGCTGCGGGATGACCTGCGCTTCGGCCTCCGCGTCCGCCTCCTCGGCGAGTCTGTTCTCGAAGAAGCTGGAGAGCCCGCCCACGAGCAGATACGTGATGAGGCCGGCGAGCCCGGCGGTGAGGACCGTCTGCGCCTTGTCGGCGTGTGCGCCGCCGTGCTGGTGGGCGTTGGTGGCGACCGTCATGGATGCGATCAGCAGCACGATCAGCGCGAGGCAGACGGAGAGCATCTCGAACTGTCCGAGCCTGGCGAGCGGGCGTTCGATCCAGCCGAGCCACTTGATGTCGCGTTCCTCGAAGATGAAGCTGAGGAAGATCATCAGCAGGAACATGCCACCGAAGGCGGCGATCGACGGATGGGCGTCGGTGACCAGTTGCTGGTACCGGTCCTTGTCGTTGACCGCCAACTGCACCGCCTTGACGGGGCTGAGCTTGGCGGTGATCGCGACGATGAGGACGGGAAACACGAGTCTCATGCCGAACACGGCGATGAGGACGCCGATCGTGAGGAAGATCTTCTGCCAGAAGGCGCTCATCCTCTTCAGGATCCCGGCGTTGATGACCGCGTTGTCGAAGGACAGCGAGACCTCCAGCACGGTCAGGATCGCCACGACTCCGAGTGCGGCCCAGCCGTCGTAGAACACCGCCGCCGCGAGGCCGAGAGCGGTGAAGCCGAACGCCCAGCCGAATGTTTTCAGTACCACGACTCACCATGCCTTCCGCGAACATGCTAGGCGATCTTCAGCCAGGCATCGCGTTGAAAGCGCCACTTCGCGACACCCGGCCGCCGGGATGGCGGTCGCGCAGGAACCAGAACACCCCCGTCGCCAGCAGCGCCCAGCCCGCCAGTACGAGGAAGGGGAACGCCCGCTGGTCGTCGCTGAAGTACACCGCCGCGTGCTGCGCGTTGACCGAAGCGCCCGGCGGGAGCCAGCGGCCGACATGACCGAGGAGCGAGGGCAGCAGCGGCCACGACACGGCGCCGCCCGACGACGGGTTGCCGAGGATCACCATCAGCCCCCAGGTGGGGAGCACCGCCCAGCGCCCGACCAGGGTGTTGAACATGGTGAAGACCATCCCGGACGTGAACATCGTGAGCGCCAGGATCAGCCACGACTCGGCGAACGGCAGGTCCACCGCGCCCAGTTGCCAGTCGACGCCCGCGGCGATGGCGAATCCGCCCAGTAGTCCGTTGGCGGCGATGAAGCCGATCCGCTCCCCCGGATTGAGCTCCTTCGCGTGGATGCTCAGCTGGAGCGCCCCGAGGAAGCCGACGATCACGGAGGCGAGCGTGATGTAGAAGAGGGCAAGCCCGCGCGGGTCACCCTTCTGGAGCGGCTTGATGTCGGTCACCCGCACCGGCACCCCGGTGGCCCGTGCCACGTGCGGCGCCGTCTCGGCGAGCAGTTCGGCGACGGAGGCTCCGGCGGCGCTCACCACGGCCAGGCCGACGCCCGCCGGACGGAACGTCAGGATCGCGAAGACCCGCTGCTCCTCGACGGCGCGCCGGGCGGCGGGCCCGCTGCCGTACGGGTGCAGTTCCAGGGAGGCGCCGAGCCCCTTCTCCATACCGCTGACGAAGGCGGCCTCCTGGGCTGTCGACGGGGCGCCGACGACGGCGACGGGGATCTCGCGCGGGGTCGGGTTGGCCATGGCATACGTGTACGAGCCGGCGAACAGTCCCGCCATGGCCGCCGCGATGACGAGAATCACCAGGGCGGGCAGGAAGGGTGAGTTCCTGAACTCCGCGAATCTCTCCGCGACACCGGGCCGTCCGCCACGGGCCGGCTCCGGTCCCCCGCCGCCGGAGCTCCCGTCGGCACCGTTCCCGTGACTCCCGTCGGTCCCACTGCTCCCGGCCATGAAAGCACCGTAAACCACGCATATCGCCACCCCCGTCATCGGCGCCCCATACAAGCGGCACCGGGTCACTGAGAACTGAAAGGGTTCATCGATGACGCCCAATTCCGTTGTCCAGTAGGGCAATATGCGCGCGACTCCTTGACCGACCCAGGGGGCGCCCCTACTTTCACTCCAGTGAATCGATTCATTGTCGAATCTTTCTGGGGTTGACGTGATCAGTAGACGCCGCATGCTCACCACCACGACCGCAGCCGCACTGGGCACCACCCTCGCCACGGCCGCCGCACCGTCGGCGCAGGCCGCCGATGGGACATCGGCCGGCGCCGCCGCCGGCCAGGCCCGGCCCGGAGCGCTCCGGGTCAGCGCGCCGACCGTCGAGTACGTACGCAATCCGCTGGGGCTCGACTCCCCGAAGCCCAGGCTCAGCTGGCCCCTGCTGTCCGACGCGCCCGGCCAGGCGCAGAGCGCGTACCAGGTCCGGGTCGCCACCCGTCCCGACAGGCTGGGTGAGCCTGACGTGTGGGACAGCGGCAAGGTGGTGTCGGACCGGTCGGTGCTGGTGCCGTACGCGGGGCCCGCGCTCAAGCCCCTGACGCGGTATCACTGGTCGGTCCGGGTCTGGAACGCCGCGGGTGAGGTGTCCGGCTGGAGCGAGAGCGCCTGGTGGGAGACCGGGCTGATGAGCACGGCGGCCTGGTCCGCGCGGTGGATCGCCGCACCGGCCGCGCTCGCCGGGGCACCCAGCCTCCAGGGCTCGTCCTGGATCTGGTTCCCCGAGGGCGAACCCACCGACAACCTGCCCGCCGGGACCCGTTGGTTCCGCCGCGCCGTCGACGTCCCGGCCGGTGTCACCGGTGCCCGGCTCGTGGTCGGCGCCGACGACGCGTACACCGTCCATGTGAACGGCACCGAGGTGAGCCGGACCGAACCGGACGGGCCCGCCGAGAACTGGCGGCGTCCGGCCGTCGTCGACATCACCGCCCAACTGCGCCCGGGAGCCAACGTCGTGGCGGCGTCCGCGGTCAACGCCAGTGCGAGTCCGGCCGGTTTCATCGCCGTACTGGAACTCACCTCGGCCGACGGCACCACCGCCGTCCCCACGGACGACGCCTGGCGGACGACGAACCAGGAGCCGTCCGGCCCCTGGCAGCAGGCCGGTTACGACGACAGCGCCTGGTCCACCGCGAAGAAGGGCCCCGCGTGGGGCTCCGGGCCATGGGGCAGGGTGGCGCCCGCGTTCTTCCCCGCCACCCAGCTGCGGCACGCCTTCCGGCTGGCCGACAAGCCGGTCGCGAGCGCCCGCCTCCATACGACGGCGCTCGGCCACTACGAGGCGCACCTCAACGGACAGCGGGTCGGCAAGGACCAGTTCGCGCCCGGCTGGACCGACTACCGCCAAAGGGTGCAGTACCAGACGTACGACGTCACCGCGCTGGTCCGGCGGGGCGCCAACGCGCTCGGCGCGCATCTCGCGCTCGGCTGGTACGGCGGCAATCTCGGCATGTTCGGACCGCACCACTACGGCGACCGGCCCGCGCTGCTTGCCCAGTTGGAGGTCACGTACAAGGACGGGACGAGCGAGCGCGTCGTGTCGGGAGACGGCTGGCGCGCCGCTTCCGGGCCCATCGTCTCGGCCGACATGCAGGCGGGCGAGGAGTACGACGCCCGGCTGGAGACCAGGGGCTGGACCTCACCCGGTTTCAACGACGCCGACTGGCTCGCGGCCGAGCCGGTCGACGGCGTGGAGACGGAGATCGTCGCGGAGCTGGACGGCCCAGTGCGGATCATGAAGGAGCTCCCCGCCAAGAAGGTCACCCGCGTCGCGCCGGGGGTCTTCGTCTTCGACCTCGGCCAGAACATGGTCGGTTCGGTTCGGCTCCGGGTGTCGGGCGAGGCGGGCACGACCGTGAAGCTGCGGCACGCCGAGGTGCTGAACCCGGACGGCTCGGTCTACACCACCAACCTCCGTACGGCGCGCGCCACCGACACCTACACCCTCAAGGGCGGGGGCGAGGAGACGTTCGAGCCGCGCTTCACCTTCCACGGTTTCCGCTACGTCGAGGTCACCGGCTTCCCTGGCACGCCGCGCGCGAGCGCGGTCACCGGCAGGGTGATGCACACCTCCGCGCCGTTCACCTTCGAGTTCGATTCCGATGTCCCCATGCTCAACCAGCTTCACAGCAACATCGCTTGGGGCCAGCGCGGCAACTTCCTCTCCATCCCCACCGACACACCGGCCCGGGACGAACGGCTCGGCTGGACCGGTGACATCAATGTCTTCGCCCCCACCGCCACGTATGTCATGGAGTCCGCCCGCTTCCTCACCAAGTGGCTCCAGGACCTGCGGGACGCGCAGACCGAGGCCGGCTCGTTCACGCATGTCGCCCCGGACATCGGCAACGTCGGTGATGGGTCGGCCGGTTGGGGCGACGCCGGGGTCACCGTGCCCTGGGCGCTGTACCAGGCGTACGGTGACGAACGGATTCTCGACGCGTCCTGGGACTCGATGCCCAGATGGCTGGAGTATCTGCGCGAGCACAGCGACGGCTTTCTGCGCCCGGCGGACGGTTTCGGCGACTGGCTCAACATCGAGGACGAGACGCCCAAGGACGTCATCGCCACCGCCTACTTCGCGCACGCCGCGGATCTCACCGCCCGCGTCGCACGGGTGCTGGGCAAGGATCCCGCGCCGTACGAGACGCTGTTCGGCCAGGTCCGTGACGCCTTCCGGGCGGCGTACGTGACGGCGGAGGCGAGGGTGAAGGGCGACACGCAGACGGCCTATGTGCTCGCCCTGTCGATGGATCTGCTGCCGGAGGAGGCCCGGAAGCCCGCCGCCGACCGGCTGGTGGCGCTGATCGAGGCGAAGGACTGGCATCTGTCGACCGGCTTCCTCGGCACGCCCCGGCTCCTGCCGGTGCTCACCGCCACCGGCCACAACGATGTCGCCTACCGGCTGCTGCACCGGCGCACCTTCCCCGGCTGGGGGTACCAGATCGAGAACGGCGCGACCACGATGTGGGAGCGCTGGGACTCGATCAGGCCGGACGGAAGTTTCCAGGACGCGGGGATGAACTCCTTCAACCACTACGCCTACGGCTCGGTCGGCGAGTGGATGTACGCGAACGTCGCGGGCATCGCGCCGGGCCGGCCCGGGTTCAAGGAGATCGTGATCAGGCCGCGCCCCGGTGGTGAGGTGCGGCGGGCCGGAGGCCGGTACGCGTCGGTGTACGGGCCGATCACCACCCGCTGGGAGTCGGGGCGCGGCGGCTTCGAGCTGGAGTGCTCGGTGCCGCCCAACACCACGGCGGAGGTGTGGGTGCCCGCGCGGAAGGCGGGCGACGTCAGACATCAGGGCGCGAGGTTCCTGCGGATGGAGGACGGCTGCGCGGTGTACGCGGTGGGGTCGGGGCGCCACCGGTTCACCGCCTGATCCCGGGGCGCCGGTGGTCCCCACCGGCCCGGCGGGGTACGGGCGGCTTCCCGTACCCGCCCGGATCCGCCCGCTTCGCGTCAGCCGCGCGCGGTCAGCGCCCGTGCGTGCTCGCGCACCTGACGTGGTGTCAGATAGACGTCGGTGTACTCGAAGTCGTGCAGCGTGGCCGGCTTCTGCGCCTGGAACCCGGTCCGTACGAAGTCGTCCCCGGCGACGGCGTTGAGCATCCAGTTGGTGAGCACCCGCGCCTTGGCGACGTTGGTCCGCAGGGACGACCAGTGGTAGCCGCGGGCGACGACCTGGGCCGGCATCCCGCGCAGTTCGACACCCATCGGCTTGGAGACGGCGTCCCTGCCGCCGAGATCGACGACGAGCCCCAGGTCCTTGTGCTCGTACCGCAGCAGCGGCTGCCGGCGCACGGTGGCGATGACGTTGTCCGCGGCCTTACGGCCCTGCCGCAGCGCGTGCTGTGCGGTCGGCGGGCAGATCGCGTCGCCGCCCTTCGTCAGGTCCGGCACGGCCGCGGCGTCGCCGAGGGCGAACACGCCGTCGAGGCCCGTGACCCGCAGTTCGGGCGAGACGGCGAGCCGGCCGTGTACTTTCTCGGCGTCGAACGTGCCGACCAGCGGGCTCGCGACGACACCGGCCGTCCAGATGAGTGTGCGGCAGGGCAGCACCCGGCCGTCGGTGAACGTCACCTCGTCGGGCGCGGCCTTGGCGACGGACACCCCGAGCGAGACCTCGATCCCGCGCCTGCGGAGGATGCCGAGGGCGGTGGCGCCGAGCCTGTCGCCGAGTTCCGGCATGAGTTTCGGGGCGATGTCGACGAGGTGCCACTTGATCTGCTTCGGGTCCAGGCGCGGATAGCGCCGCAGGGCGTTGCTGGTGACGCGTTGCAGCGCGGCGGCCGTCTCCGTGCCCGCGTAGCCGCCGCCGACCACGACGAAGCGGAGCCGCGCCTCGCGCTCCTTCTCGTCCACGCTGGCGTCCGCGAGGTCGAGTTGCGCGATGACGTGGTCGCGGATGTAGGCGGCCTCGGCGAGTGTCTTCATGCCGCGCGCGTTGTCGACGAGTCCGGGGATGTCGAACGTGCGGGTGATGCTGCCGGGGGCCAGCACGATGTAGTCGTAGGGGAGGTTGACGATCTCGCCGGTGATCTTCCGGACGACGCAGATCTTCGCCTCCGGATCCACTCCGATGGCCCCGCCGGGGACGATCCGGGTGCGGTGTTTCCCGCTGCGGCGCAGTGACACCGCGACCGACTGCGGGGGCAGGACTCCTGCGGCCACCTGAGGCAGCAAGGGCAGATAGAGCTGGTACGAGAACGGGGTGACCAGGCAGATCTCCGCTTCTCCCGGTACCAGTTTCCGCTCCAGGCGGCGTACGCACGCCACCCCCGCGAAGCCCGCTCCCACTACGAGAATCCTCGGTCGTGCCACGGTGTCCGTCCTTTCCCGGTCGTGCTGGGTCGCCCTTCACCTTCCCCGGGTCAGGTTTCTCTCACGGACGGATTCACTCGGTCGCGGACTTCACCACCGCCGTGCTGTTCCTGACGACCAGGCGCGTGCCGAACTCGATCCGGGTGTCGGCCTGGTCGGGGCGGGCGTCCGGCCGGGGGCCGCCACTCTGGTACGCGCGCCGCAGCCGCAGCAGCATCTGGGCGGCCTCCTCGGCCATCTCCACCAGCGGCTGGTGCACGGTGGTGAGGGAGGGGCTCGACCACTGGGCGAGCGGGATGTCGTCGTACCCGACCACGGAGAGGTCCTCCGGCACCTGGACGCCGAGCACCCGCGCGGCCTCCAGTACGCCGAGCGCCTGGAGGTCGCTGCCGGCGAAGACGGCGGTCGGCGGTTCCGGCAGCCTGAGCAGTTCCATCGCGTGGTCGTAGCCGGCCTGGACATGGAAGTCGCCGAACCGCACGAGGCGGGGGGCGACCTTCACACCGGCCATCGCCATGGCGGAGCGGAAGCCGTCGAGGCGCGCGAGGGAGCAGAGCATGTCCTCGGGGCCGGTGACGACCGCGATACGGCGGTGCCCGAGGTCGAGCAGATGGCGGGTGGCGGCGAGCCCGCCTGCCCAGTTGGCCGACCCGACGGAGGGCACGTCGGGTTCCGGGTCGCCGGCCGGGTCGATGATCACGAACGGGATGGCCCGTGACCACAGCTTCTTCTTGAGCTCGTCGGGGAGGGTGGAGAAGACGAGCACCACACCGAGCGGACGGCGGCGCAGGACGCCTTCCACCCACTCGGCTCCCGGGGAGTGCCGGGTCCCGGTCTCGGTGAGTACGACGCTGACGCCGGCGCTCTTGGCGACGTTCTGCATGCCCCGGATGAGCTCCATGGACCAGGCGCTGTCCAGCTCGTGGAAGACGATCTCGATGAGGGGCGCCTCGGGGAGGGACGCCGAGGCGCGCCGGTAGCCGTGCGCCTCCAGCAGCTCCTCGACCTTGACCCGCGTGGGGGCGGAGACATCGGGGCGCCCGTTGAGGACCTTCGAAACTGTCGAAAGGGAAACACCCGCCTGGGTGGCCACCTGAGCGAGGGTGACCCGCCCCGTACTCCTGTCATCTGGCATGGACTGAAGGATAAAGCACGGCCTTGTGTAACGGTTTCGCCGAGTGATGACAGCGATGTTGACCGGCACTTGAGCGGACCTTACCGTCGCACCCCACAGAGACTTTCGATCAGATTCCCGATACTTTCGAAAGGTCGACCCGATGAAGACACGAGCACGGTTCCGTCGAGCCGTCGCAGGCGGCGCGGCGCTGGCTCTGAGTCTGGGCCTGGCGGCCTGCGGCGGCGACTCCTCCTCCGGCGGTGCGGACGAGTTCCACGTACTGGTCTACGGCGATGCCACGAACAAGGTGGAGGAGCGAATCGTCGCGACCTTCAACAAGACCTCCGAGGTCAAGGCGGTCCTGGACACCGTTCCCGGCGCCGACTACCAGCAGAAGCTCCAGACGGTCATCAACACCCCGCAGGCGCCCGACGTGTTCTTCAACTGGGGCGGCGGCAGCATCAAGCCCTTCGTCGACGCGGACCTGCTGCTGCCGCTCGACGACATGATCAAGAACGAGCCGGGGCTGAAGTCGAACTTCCTCCCGTCGGTCTTCGAAACCGCGCAGGTCGACGGGAAGTCGTACGGCGTGCCGATGCGCGGCACCCAGCCGGTGCTCCTCTTCCACAACAAGAAGGTCCTCGCCGACGCCGGCGTCGAGACACCCCGCACCTGGGACGATCTGCTGGCCGCCGTGAAGACCCTGAAGGGCGAGGGCGTCACGCCCATCGCACTCGGCGGCGGCGACAGGTGGACCACGATGATGTGGTTCGAGTATCTGTACGACCGTGTCGCTGGCCCCGAGCTGTTCAAGAAGGCGCTGGCCGGTGACAAGGATGCCTGGGCGAGCGCCGACAGCGAGAAGGCGCTGGGCATGCTGAGGGAACTCATCGACGCGGGCGCCTTCGGCACCAACTACGACTCGGTCAAGTTCACCGACGGCGGCTCCCCCGCCCTGGTGGCGAGCGGCAAGGCGGCGTTCGAGCTGATGGGGTCGTGGGCGTACTCCACCCAGCAGGACGCGGACCCCGACTTCGCCAAGAACGAGCTCGGTTACGGCGCCTTCCCGAGCGTCGATGGCGGCAAGGGCGACGCGGCCAACCTCGTCGGCAACACCAACAACTTCTACTCGGTGCGCAAGTCGACCAAGCACGCGGACGCGATAGCCGAGTTCCTGAAGCTCATGTACTCGGACGAGTTCGTCGAGTCCCAGCTCGCCATCGGCAATCTGCCGACCACCACGAACACCGCGAAGTTCCTGGACTCCGCCGACAACCCGGAGTACCTGAAGTACCAGTACGACCTGGTGGAGAAGGCACCCGCGTTCCAGCTCTCGTGGGACCAGGCGTATCCCCCGAAGAACATGACGCCCATCTATGTGGCGGTCCAGCAGTTCTTCAACGGGCAGCTCGACGCGGACGGCTTCATCAAGGCCATGCAAGCCCTCACGACCGCCTGAGAGGGACGTCCTTCATGGTTTCCCTCACCACTCCCGTAGCGAAGGACGGGCACCGGCCGGCCCGGACCGCGGGGCCGACCGGTCCCGCGGCCCGCCGCAGGACCGGCAGGCCCGGTATCGGCTGGGCGCTGCCCGCCGTCCTGTTCTTCGCGCTGTTCGCCGTCGTGCCGCTGGTACTGGTGGCCGTCCTGTCCTTCACCACCTGGTCGGGCCTGGGCGCACCGGAGTTCGCCGGTTTCGACAACTGGGTCACGCTGTTCCACGACCCGGTGATGATCAAGAGTCTGTGGCTGAGCGTGCTGCTGACCGTCCTCGGGGTGCTGGTCCAGACCCCGTTGAGCATTCTGCTCGGAGTCTGGGCGGCGGGTCCGCAGCGCAACCGGGCCGTGCTGTCGGCGGTCTTCTTCGTCCCGCTGCTGCTGTCGGCGACCGCCGTCTCGGTGCTGTGGCGGGCCCTGCTCGACCCGAACTTCGGGGTGCCCGCGGAGGCTGCCTGGCTCTTCGGGGACGGCAACCTCCTCGGCAGCCGTACGGGGGCCATCTCCGTACTGGTGCTGGTGAGCGCCTGGCAGTACACCCCGCTGCACGCACTGATCTACCAGGGCGCGACGCGCGCGATCCCCGCGGTTCTCTACCAGGCGGCCGAGATCGACGGCGCGGGGCGGGTGCGCCAGTTCTTCCACGTCACCCTGCCGCAGCTGCGCAACTCCGTCATCACGTCGGTGATCCTGATGGTCGTCGGGGGGCTCACCACCTTCGACACGGTGCTGATCCTCACCCAGGGCGGACCGGGCACCGACACCACCATCAGCGCCTACTACATGTATCAAAAGGCGTTCAAGGGCTTCGAGTTCGGCGCGGGCGCGGCCATCGCGCTGCTGCTGGTCCTGGTGGCCACGGCCATCTCACTGGTCGTGGTGCGGGTCTCCGGCTACGACAAGATGGCCGGCACCAAGGAAGGCATGTGATGAGGCGCCGCCCCAACTACCTGGCGGGCGTGGGCGTCACGCTGTGGCTGTTCGTCGTCGGCCTGCCGCTGTACGTCATGCTCGGCGCCGGGGTGCAGTCGCGCCCGGACTACAACGCCGGCGGCCCGCTGGTCTTCCCCGACCACTTCACGCTCGACAACTACCTCGACAACTTCTCGAACGGGTTCGGCCGCTACTTCCTCAACACCCTGATCGTGACGGCCAGTGTGGTCGCGATCGTCCTGCTCCTCGTCCCCCCGCTGGCGTTCACGATCGTCCGCAACCGGGGGCGCGCAACGTCGGGCGTCTTCCGGCTCTTCCTGCTGGGGCTGGCGATCCCCGCGCAGGCGGTGATCGTGCCCATGTTCTACGTCATCAGTGAGGCGGGTCTCTACGACAACCTCATCGGCGTCATCCTGCCGACGGCCGCGTTCTGCATGCCGGTCTGTGTGCTCATCCTGACCGGCACCATGCGCGACATCACCGACGACCTCTTCGAGGCGATGGCCATCGACGGTGCGGACGCACGGCGGGTGTTCTTCCAGCTCGTCGTGCCGCTGTCGAAGAGCGGGCTGTCCACCGTCGTGGTGTTCGCCGCGCTCCAGGCGTGGAACGGGTTCCTCTTCCCGCTCGTGCTCACCCAGTCCGAGGAGTCCAAGGTGATCACCCTCGGTCTGTACGACTTCCAGACCCAGCACGGCGTCGAGATCCCGGGCCTGCTGGCCGCCGTGGTGCTGTCCACCGTGCCCGTCCTGCTCGTCTACCTGTTCGCCCGGCGGGCCCTGGTCCAGGGGCTGATGGGCGTCGGAGGAAAGTGACCGACAACGTGACCACCGACGCCCCCGCGAGCGAGACCGCCGCCGGGGACCGGCTCCGGGCCGACCGTAGCGCCCGCGTCGACGAGCTGATCGCCGCCATGACCCTGGAGGAGAAGCTGGCCCAGCTGTACGGCCTGTGGGCGGGCGCATCCGCCGACGGCGCCGAAGTCGCCCCGCACCAGCACGACATGGACGAGCCGCCCGCCCTGGACGACCTGATCCCGCACGGACTCGGCCAGCTCACCCGGCCGTTCGGCACCGTCCCCGTCGATCCCGCCCTGGGAGCACTGTCCCTGATGCGCAGTCAGGAACGGATCGTCGCCGGCAACCGGTTCGGTATTCCGGCGATGGCCCACGACGAGTGTCTGGCGGGCTTCGCCGCCTGGGGCGCCACCACCTATCCGGTCCCCCTGTCCTGGGGCGCCGCCTTCGATCCCGCACTGGTCCGGGAGATGGCGGCGGCGATCGGGAGCGACATGCGGTCGGTGGGTGTCCACCAGGGCCTCGCTCCGGTGCTTGACGTGGTGCGCGACGCGCGGTGGGGCCGGGTCGAGGAGACCATCGGCGAGGACCCGTATCTGGTCGGGAGCATCGCCACCGCGTACGTCCAGGGGCTGGAGTCCACCGGTCTGGTCGCCACTCTGAAACACTTCGCCGGCTATTCGGCCTCCCGCGCCGGCCGCAATCTGGCCCCGGTGAGCATGGGGCCGAGAGAGCGCGCCGACGTCATGCTCCCGCCCTTCGAGATGGCGTTCAGGGAGAGCGGCGCACGGTCGGTGATGCACGCGTACACCGACACCGACGGTCTGCCCGCCGCGGCCGACGAGCAGTTGCTGACCGGGCTGCTCCGGGACACCTGGGGTTTCGAAGGCACCGTCGTGGCCGACTACTTCGGCATCGCGTTCCTCAAGTCCCTGCACGGGGTGGCCGCCGACTGGGGGCAGGCGGCGGCCCTGGCGCTGACCGCCGGGGTCGATGTAGAGCTGCCGACCGTGAAGACGTTCGGGCAGCCCCTGCGGAAGGCCGTCGCCGCAGGGGAGTTGACGACGAAGGTGGTCGACCGGGCCCTGCGCCGGGTGCTGACGCAGAAGGCCCAGCTCGGGCTGCTGGACCCGGACTGGAGCCCGCTGCCGCCCGCCCTCGCGGGCGCCGATCTCGACGCGCCCGACCGGCTGCGCGACACCGTGAACCTGGACACCGACGCGCACCGGGACATCTCCCGCCGCCTCGCGGAGCGATCGGTGATCCTGCTGCGCAACGACGGGGTCCTGCCGCTGGACCGGCCCGCGCGGATCGCGGTCGTGGGGCCCCAGGCCGACACGCCCTCAGCGGTCCTCGGCTGCTACTCCTTCCCCGTCCATGTGGGGTCCCAGCATCCCGGCACCCCGGCCGGGGTTCAGCTGCCCACGCTGCTCCAGGCGTTGATGTCGGAGTTCCCCGGGTGCGAGATCGTCACCGCGGCCGGCTGCGCCGTCGACTCGGCGGTCACCGACGGATTCGCCGCCGCGCTGCGGGCGGTGCGCGGGGCGGACGTGATCGTCGCCGCGCTCGGCGACCGGGCGGGGCTCTTCGGCCGGGGTACGAGCGGCGAGGGCTGCGACGCGGAGTCGCTGGCCCTGCCGGGCGTGCAGCAGCAGTTGCTCGACACCCTGCTGGACACCGGTACGCCCGTGGTGGTGACGCTGGTCGCGGGACGGCCGTACGCGCTGGGCGACGGGACCGTGGACGCCTCGGCCGCGATCGTGCAGACCTTCTTCCCCGGGCAGGAGGGCACGCGGGCGATAGCGGGGGTGCTGAGCGGCCGGGTCGAGCCGTCGGGCCGGCTGCCGGTGAGCGTTCCGCGGCGGCCGGGCGCTCAGCCGTCCACCTATCTGGCGGCGCGGCTGGCGCGGGCCGGCGACTCGTCCAGTGTCGATCCGACGCCCGCGTTCGCGTTCGGGCACGGGCTGACGTACACCTCGTTCGTGTGGTCCGGGCTGACCGCCGACAGCGCCGCCGCGACCGACGGCGAACTGCGGCTGTCGTTCACCGTGCGCAACACCGGGCCCCGGCCCGGTACGGAGGTGGTGCAGCTGTATCTGCACGACCCGGTCGCCTCGGTCGTGCAGCCGGTCCAGCGGCTCGTGGGCTATCTGCGAGTGCCGCTGGAGCCGGGCGAGACGGCGAGGATCAGCGCCGTCGCCCCCGCCGACCTGGCCTCCTTCACCGGGCGGGACGGGCGCCGGATCGTGGAGCCTGGCGAGCTGGAGCTGCGGCTCGGCGCCTCCAGCGCGGACACCCGGCTTACCGCCCGGGTGACGCTGACCGGTGCCGTACGGGAGGTGGACCACACCCGCGCGCTGCATGCCCGGATAGGCCAGGAGGAGGAATAGATCACCCTGATGCGGGGTCAGGGGATGTACGTAACAGGGCATATGACTCGTCACCATGGGAAATCATCTGCCCGAATTCCGCGCCGCCGCCCGCCGTATCAACCGCCGTCAGTTCGTCACCCGCGCCGGCGCCGCGGCCGTGCTCGCCTTCGCGGCGAACATGCCGGCCGCCGGCGCGGCCACCGCCCGCCGGCTCAATCCCCGGAAGATCACCAAGGATCCCTTCACGCTGGGCGTCGCCTCGGGCGATCCGCTGCCCGACACGGCCCTGCTCTGGACCCGGCTGGCGCCCGAGCCGTACACGGCGGACAGCGGCCTGCCGGCCGAGCGGATCGAGGTGGAGTGGGAGGTCGCGTACGACGAGCGCTTCGCTCTGATCGTCGCGCGCGGTACGGCCACGGCCCACCCCGAGTTCGACCACAGCGTGCGCGTGGAGGTACCGGGGCTGTCGCCCGGCCGCTTCTACCACTACCGCTTCCGGGCCGGTACGTGGATCAGCCCGGCCGGCCGCACGCGTACCGCCCCCGCCGCGGGGGCCCCGACCACCCTGCTCAGACTGGCGACGCTGTCCTGCCAGGCCTACTACCACGGCTATTTCACCGCCTACAGGCATCTCGCAGCCGAGGACCTCGATGTCGTCGTGCACCTCGG
The DNA here is from genome assembly GCF_042714995.1 of Streptomyces sp. NPDC058665. NCBI lineage: Bacteria > Bacillati > Actinomycetota > Actinomycetes > Kitasatosporales > Streptomycetaceae > Streptomyces > Streptomyces sp. NPDC058665. Next base: position 40,627 of record NZ_JBHXRX010000032.1, on the reverse strand, counting down.
TGACTATCTGTACGAGTACGCGGTGACGGCCGCGGGCGGCGAGCGGAAGTACACCGACCGCCAACTTCCCGCGCACTACGACTCCGAGACCGTGACGCTGGAGGACTATCGGCTGCGCTACGGCCTCTACAAGTCGGACCCGGACCTGATGGCCGCGCACGCCGCGCACCCCTTCGTCGTCACGTGGGACGACCACGAGACGGAGAACAACTACGCGGACGAGACGCCCGAGAACGACGTACCGCCGGAGGAGTTCCTGCTCCGCAGGGCCGCCGCCTACCGCGCCTACTGGGAGAACCAGCCGCTGCGTACTCCGCAGCAGCCCGTGGGACCCGACATGCGGCTCTACCGCCGGCTGCACTTCGGACAGCTCGCCCAGTTCGACATCCTCGACACCCGCCAGTACCGCTCCAACCAGGTGCAGGGCGCCAACTGGCAGGTCCCGGGCCCGGAGTCGAAGGACCCCAGGCGCACGATGACCGGCGAGACGCAGGAACGGTGGCTGCTCGACGGCTGGAAGAACTCGAACGCGACCTGGAACCTGCTGGCCCAGCAGGTCACTTTCGCCCAGCGCCGTGACGTGCCGAGGTCCGACTTCAAGCTGTCGATGGACGCGTGGGACGGGTACACAGCCTCCCGCAAGCGCGTCCTGGACGGTGCGAAGGCGGCCGGCCTCGACAACCTGATGGTCCTGACCGGCGATGTGCACGTCGGCTACGGCTTCGATCTCAAGGAGGACTTCGACGACCCGACGTCCCGCGTCGTGGGGACGGAGATCGCCACAACATCGGTCAGCAGCGGTATGGACGGCGTAGACAAACCGTCCAACTGGTCCAGCCTCACCTCCGCCAACCCGCATATGAAGTACTACAACGGCCGTCGGGGGTACACCACGTTCGCGCTCACCCAGGAACGGGCGACGGTCACCTTCAACACGCTGACTTCCGTGACCGAGCCGGGATCGGCGCTGACCAGGGCGGCGTCGTTCGTCACGGAGGCCGGTGACCCGGGATTGACGCCCGCGTGAAAAGACACCCCCTAAGCGGAGCCTCGCCCTCTGGTGGCAGGGACTCCGGAGCGACATGCTGTCACGCATGCCCGCACCGCGTCGTCGGCCAGGGCGTACGCACGGACACACACACGGACGTACGCGAACGCACGCGAACGTCCGCGAGCCCCACCCGGCCGCCCGCGCGGCCAAGATCCCGGAACGAGCTGAGGACGTTGAGACCAAGGAGCACGACGGTCACCCCGGCCGCCCGAAGACCGCGAAAGATCAACAGACCTGCCGTAGCGGTGAGTTGCTGTGGCAGACTGTCGGTCATGGCTGCGGCAGTGCTCGGGGGTGCGCGATGAGCGAGCCACGGTCGGCTCCGACGATCGGACAGATCGTGCTGAGCAGACAGCTGTTGGCCCTGCGCGAGAAGGCGGGGCTCAGCCGGGAACAGTCCGGTCAGCTGCTGCGGGTGACGGCGGCGACCGTCCGCCGGATGGAGATGGCGGAGGTCGGGCTCAAGGTTCCGTATCTGCAGATCCTGTTGCCCGCGTACAACGTCCCGGACGACGAGATAGACGTCTTTCTGCGGCTGGCCGACGAGGCCAACAAGCCCGGCTGGTGGCAGCGGTTCCATGATGTGCTCCCCGACTGGTTCAGCGGTTACGTCAGTCTCGAAGAGGCCGCGAAGACCATGCGCTGCTACGAGCCGCACTTCGTGCCCGGACTGCTCCAGACCGAGGACTACGCGCGGCGCATCCTGACCGCCGGCGCCCTGGGGCAGCAGTTCTCCGACCCGGCCCGGGTGGAGCGGCAGGTCGCACTCCGGCTGGAGCGCCAGTCGCTGCTGACCCGCGCGGACGCGCCTGTCTTCTGGGCCGTGATGGACGAGACGGTGCTGCGCAGGCATGTCGGTTCCGCGGATGTGATGCGCGCGCAGATCGACCGGCTGCTCGAAGCCACCGAGCTGCCGAACGTGACGCTGCAGATCGCCGAGTTCAGCGCGGGGCATCACCCGGGCACGTACAGCCCCTTCGTGCTGTTCCGCTTCGGTGTCCCCGAGGTGCGGGACATGGTCTACATCGAGTATCTGACCGGCGCGCTCTATCTGGACGAGGACGGTGAGGTCTCCGAGCACATGGAGGCCATGGACCGGATGGTGGCCCACGCGGAGTCCGCGAGCCGTACGAGGCAGCTGCTGTCCGAGTTCCGCGCCGGGCTGTGACCCTGTGTGACCCCGGCGCCATGGCCTCCGGAGCAGAGGCGGGGATCGGCCGACGGGGTGACGATGGGTGGTGGTGCCTATCGCGGGAGGAGGCCCCCATGGCTTACCCGGAACGCTATGAGCTGGTGTTCGACGAGACCGCCCCCACCGACCCGGCCGATCTCACGGCCCCAGGGCCGGACACCCCGGAACGGGACGTGGTGACGGTCAGGCGCACGTCCAGGGCGGGGGCGGGGGGTTTTCCCGTCTACGAGGACGAGACGGGCATCGTGCGCGCGGAGATCAGCGACCGGGGCGAGGTGCGGATGCTGGCCAGCGGCGGCCAGCAGGCGCCCAGCACGCCGGTGACGGCGCGGTCACTCGGCTAGAGGACGAGCCCCCGCCCCCTCACGGATCACTGAGGGGCCAGGGGCTTTCGCGGAGCTGTTCAGCGGGGCGTACGCAGGGCGGAGAGGCCGTCGCCCCAGGCTGAGAGCAGTTTCTCGGCGAGGCGGGCGTCGAGTACGCCCGTGGCGTCGGCGCCGAAGGCCACATCCGTCTCCAGCCAGGGCTCCTCGTCCAGGAGCCCGCCGACGACCTCGCGGCGGACCAGCTGTTCGTGCGTTCCGTCGCCCGCCACATGCTCGTCGTAGAAACGCGCGGCGGCCTCCCCCGCCCCGACACGCCGCATCGCCTCCGCCAGCCGGCGCGACGCGGGCGACGCGGCCACTTCGACGGCGGCGAAGTGCCCCACGAGCGCGCCGCGGAGCGCGCGGTGGAGGCCGAACATCGACATGAGGTTGACGCTCGCCAGCATCTCCCCCGTCGCCACGTCGACGTACCGGCCGTAGGTCGTGTCCAGACCGAGGTCCGTCATGAGTCCGGCGAAGAGGCGGGAATGTATTCGATCCGCCCTCCCCCCGCCGAACTCGGCGCACTCGATCGTGGCCATCGCCGCTTTGGCCCGGCCCCGGAGCCGGGGGATCACCCAGGCGTGGGGGTCGGCCTCCTTGAGGTGGTAGACGGAGCGCTGGGCGGCGTACTCGCGCAGATGCCACAACTCGCCCTCGTCCTTGAGGTAGTGGGACGCGCTTGTCCCGTCCGGCGGTTCGACCAGGAGGTCGGCGAGGGCCTCGTCGACGTCGGTGCGGCGCTTGGTGTCCGTGCGCAGCGCGTCGAGGAATCGGCGTTCGAGGTCGGCGCGGAAGGCGAGGAGAGCCGGATCCCATTCCCAGGCGGGGTCGACACCGCAGAATCCGCGGTAATGCAGTTCGTAACAGAGATAGAGCGCGAGGTGCAGGTCCTCGCCGTAAGGGGCGGCATCGTCGGCTGTTCCGGTCGGCGGCAGGGGGGTCCCGGATCCGGGGCGGCCACGCAGGGCACGTACGACTCCGTAACTGAGGTCACCACGGCCCGTCGGCAGAGCGGGCCCGGTCGGCCGGACGTCGGCGTTCTCCACTGACTTCACTCCTTGACCTGATCGGACTGATCAGCGTGCTCGGTCCCATCATTCTCGCCCTTTTGACTGATCTGTCCCCTTTCGTGGACACCCCATCGGTGACTGCCCCCGGACCGTGGGTAACGCCCGGCCGTGCCTCGCACCCGGCCGTCGGCGGCGCCCGTTCCGGTCCGCCGGACGGCCCACGCCACGCGGGCCCGGCGCCGCGCGGGGATGCGGCCGTTCGGGTGATCCGCACCGACCGGGCCGGCCCCGTCGGCCTGGACCACCCCGGGCGCTCACCGCCCGTCGCGGGGGTCAGCGCGCCGACAGGGCGTCCAGCCACTCGGTGAGGAGGCGGTTGACCTGGTCGGCGCGCTCCTGCTGCACCCAGTGCCCGCAGCCTTCGAGAATGTGCGACGAGACCAGGCCGGGCAGGGTGGTGGGGTAGGCCTTGACGGCGTCCGACATCCACGCGAGCGAGGCGTCGCGCTCGCCGCCGATGAAGAGCGAGGGCTGGGTGAGGGGGGCGCCGTGCCAGGCGGCCAGGTCCGCCCAGTCCCGGTCGATGTTGCGGTAGCGGTTGAGCGCTCCGGTCAGTCCCGTCCGCTCGAACTCGCCCGCGTAGTGGTCGAGTTCGGCCTCCGAGAGCCAAGTCGGCATGGGCCCTGTGGGGAACCGGTCGCGGAGTCTGCCGCCCCGCGCCACGAAGTAGAGGCTCCCCTCGGACTCCGGCGCCATGGTGTCGCCCGAGATCCCGGCGTAGAAGCCGGCCAGCCAGCCGCGGATGTCGGGCTCGATCTCCGCCTCCGCGCGGCCGGGCGTCTGGAAGTAGCTGACGTAGAACTCCTCGTCGCCGCCGATCCCCGCGAACACCTCGGACGGGCGGGGGCCGCCGCGAGGCGCGAACGGGACGCTGAGCAGCGCGGCGGCGGTGAAGACGTCGGGGCGCAGGAGGGCGGAGTCGGCGGCGATGTTCGACCCCCAGTCGTGGCCGACGATCGTCGCCGTCTCCTCCCCCAGCGCGTGTACGACCGCGACGTTGTCGGCGACGAGGGCGAGCATCCGGTAGTCCTCGACGGCCGACGGCTTCGACGAGCGTCCGTAGCCGCGTACGTCGATGGCCACCGCGCGATACCCGGCGGCGGCGATGGCGGGAAGCTGGTGGCGCCAGGAGTACCAGGACTCGGGGAAGCCGTGGACCAGCAGGACGAGCGGGCCGGTGCCCTGTTCCACCAGGTGGATACGGCCACCGGGGACGTCCACCAGACGGTGTTCGGCGCCCGGCGTGGTGGGTGTGGTGGCTGCGGCGGGCGGGGTGACGGGGTCCGGCATGGCTCCTCCTCGGGGTGATCGTTTCCGCCACCATCATTCGGCGACCGCCACGGGCCCGCCAAGAGAACTTGCCGGACCGGCAAATCACCCGGTCACCGTGGTGCCCCGCGAAGATCCTGGACGCTTCGCCCCCGGCCCGGAAAGTGACACCACATGGTGCAACCACCGTCCGGTTGCTATGGTCGGTCGCATGACCGCCATGACGCTCCGTATCCCGGACGAGATCAACGCATCGATCAAGGCGGGGGCGGCCGCTGCCGGTCTGTCCCTCAACGCCTACATCGTGCGCGCCGCCCAGCGGCAGGCCGTACTCGACTCCGCCCGCAGGCTCGCCTCGCTCGGCCTGGGCGAGGACCTGGGCGGCGAGGGCGACGCCCTGTGAAACGTGGCGAGATCTGGACGCTCGGCGACGGGCGCAATGTCCTGATCGTCTCCCTCGACGGTCTGGAAGAGGCGTACGGAGCGGTGCTCACGGTCGTCCTGCACGATGCCGGGCGCTACCCCGACACCGCGATGTCCGTGGTGATCGACGACCCGCTGCCGTCCACGGCCGTGGCGGTCAACCTCCAGCAGTTGAGGGTCACGCGCTTCGACGGCGCGAAGCTGCTCGGCCCTGTCGACACGGCGGTGATGGAGCGCATCAGCCAGGCCCTGCGCGCGGTGCTGGATCTCTGAGAGCCGGCGGGCCCTCAGTCAGGGCTCACCGGCTCTCGCTTATATGGAGTGCTACGCCTGCGCCGCCAGCCGGAAGGTCTGGTTGGCCGCCTCCGTGCAGGGCTGCTGCGTGAGCGTGGCGCCGTTGGCCGTACCGCCGCTGACGGTCAGGCACTTGTTGCTGTGTCTCGCGGCGAACCGGTAGCGGTCGGTGGTCCCGATCCGCTGCGGCTGCCACTGCTGGTTGGTGCCGCCGGTGTAGCTCCACAGATGCGCGCGGGCCCCGTCGCCGGTGGCGCCGACGCCCCCGTCGATGTCCCACACCTTGCCGGCGTGCCGGTTGACCACCTGGTAGTAGCCGTCGCTGGTGGGCCGGAACTGCCAGGTCTGGTTGTTCGCCACGGGCGCCGAGCAGGACCACTGCTGGAGTCCTGTGCCGTCAGCCGTGCCCCAACCGGTCGCGTCGAGGCAGGCGTTGGTGCCGCTGTTGACCACCTGGTACCACTTCGCCGGGTCGATGGAGCCGTCGCCCGGGTTGCCGGTGTCGGTGCCGGTCCACACGAGGGTGGCGACGGCGCCCGCGGGCAGCGTGTACGTGGCGGAGCGTCCGGCGTCCGTGACGGAGAACGTGCGGGCCGCGCCCGCGCCGTTCACGACGTACGCCGCCTTGCCGCCGTCCGGGTTCTGCCAGACGACGTTCTGCACGCCGCCCGTGCCCTGGCTGGTGGAGCCGATGCGCGTGGCGCCGGGCCTGACGAACTTGGTGAGATGGCCGAGGACGTAGTACTCGGCGTTGCGCGTGACCGTGCTGCCGTTGATCTCGACCACGCCGTTGCAGCGGGTGGTGCAGTGGCCCTGGTGAGGGCCGCCGCTCTGGTTCAGGGCGAGGTTCCACATGATCGTGGTCTCGCCGCCGTTGCGCATGTTGGCCACGACGAGGTTCTCTGCGTGCCACTTCAGCGTGTCGGCGAAGGTGGTGGCCGGGTTGTCGCTGTCGGTTCCCGAGCACTCGGTGAAGAAGACCCGCTTGCCGGCCTGCCTGATCTGCGACTGGCTGGTGGGCTGGCCGCCGTAGCAGTGGAACGCCGCGCCGATCACGCGGTTCATGCCCGGGGTCTCGGAGAAGACCTGGAGCGGGTAGTTCGGGTGGTCCCAGTTGTGGTCGTACGCGAGGAGGTTGGTCGGCAGGTTCGCCGCCGTGAGCGTACGGTCGAGCACCTTGAAGAACGCCGCCTGCTCGGACGCGGTCATGCTCATCGAGGGGTAACTCGTCGCGAACTCGGGCTCGTTCTGGACCGTGAGGTCGCTGAGTCGGAGGCCCTGCTGCTGGTATCCCTGGATCGCCTTGACCAGGTAGTCGGCGTACTGCTGGTAGCGGTCGGTGCGCAGACTGCCGCCGTTGAGGCTGTTGTTGGTCTTCATCCACGCGGGCGGTGACCAGGGGCTGCCCATGAAGCGGATGCCGGGGTTGATCGAGACGGCCTGCTTGAGCACGGGGATGATCGCCTCGTGGTCACGGCCGAGATTGAAGTCCCCCTGGTTGTCCTCGTAGGTGTAGGCCGCGCCCTGGTTGAAGTCGGTGGCGCCCAGTGGCTGGCGCAGATAGTTGATGCCGATGCCGTCGCCCTGGGCGGAGAAGAGCGAGTTCATCAGGGCGTTCTTCTGCGCCGCCGGAAGCTGGTTGATCAGATGTCCGGCCGCACCGGTGACGGAGGCGCCCGCACCGGTGAACTGCTGTTCGCGCTGACCTTGGTTGACGTTGATGTCGATGGCCTGCGGCGTGGAGTTGAAGGTGATCTGGCCGTCCGATGCCAGCTTGCGGCTTCCGTCGGCGGTGGTGATCCACACCTGGGCGGTGGGGTCGGCGGCCTGCGCCGTACCGGACGCGGTCAGTCCGAGGCTTCCGCCCAGCGTGAGCACGCTGAGGGCGGCGACGGCTCTGCGAACGACGCTTCTGTGCAGGGTTCTTCGCATGCGTGGGGGCTCCTGCCGGTTCGTGTGTCGAACGAATCGCCTGCGGCCCGGGGCGTCCCGTGCCGCGGCCGGGTGGCGCATCGGCGAAATGAAAGCACGCTTACTAAGTACTTAGTAAGTCATCGCGCCGAACTTGTTTCACGCGGGCCAACGGACGGGGGCCAGGACCGTGGGCGTGATCGGGAGAGCCGTAGACTGCGCCCGGTGAGCAACAGACGAGCGGGGGAACGGGGCGGCGCGGCGGCCGGGCCTGCCCAGCCGCGGACACCCCGCAGTCCGGGGGCGCGGCAGCGGCGCGAGGAGATCCTGCGTATCGCCATGGAGACGTTCGCCGCGCGCGGCTACAACAACGCGTCGCTGGCGGAGATCGCGGATCGCGCGGGCCTCACACAGGCGGGCGTACTGCACTACTTCCGGTCCAAGGAGCTGCTGCTCACGAGCGTCCTCGAACTGCGGGACCAGACCGACATAGAACAGCTCGGCCCCGACCGCCCCCGTGGTCTCGCCTTCCTGCGCCATCTGATCGACACCTCGCGCCGCAACGCCGAACGGGAGGGGATCGTACGGCTGTACGCGGTGCTCTCCGCGGAGAGCGTCACCGAGAACCACCCCGCGCAGGAGTACTTCCGCGACCGGTACACCGGGCTGCGGGCCTTCGTGGTGGACGCGCTGCGCGAAGCGGCCGAGGTGGGCGAGGCCCGCGAGGACCTGGATGTCGAGAACGTGGCGAACGCGATCATCGCCGTGATGGACGGGCTCCAGGTGCAGTGGCTGCTCTCGCCGGGGTCGGTGGACATGGCGGCGTCGACCGAGCGCGTGGTGTCGTCGCTGCTGGCGTCCATCGCGCCCGCGAAGAACTGACGCTCAGTCAGGCAGGTCCGGGTTCACTTCTCTGCGGGCCGGGCGCGTACGTGCATCTTCTCCCCCTGCCGGCCGAAGATCGTGAGGAACTCGACCCCTTCCGGGCTCGCGTTGGCCCATCCGTGCGGGGTGCGGGTGTCGAACTCGGCGGCCTCCCCGACGCCCAGCACCAGATCGTGCTCGCCAAGCCGCAGCCGGAGCCGGCCGGCCAGGACGTAGAGCCATTCGTAGCCCTCGTGCGTCCGCTGTTCCAGTTCGCCGGTGTGCGGCGGGCCGGCCGGCATGATCTGCTTGTACGCCTGGAGTCCGCCGAGATGGCGGGTCAGGGGTACGAAGGTCATGCCGTAGCGCGTGAAGGACCGCAAGTGGACCCGGGGATCGCCGGTCGGGGGCGCGTCCACCAGCTCGTCGAGCTGCACGCCGTACGCCTTGGCGAGCGGCAGGAGCAGCTCCAGGGTCGGTTTACGGCCGCCGGACTCCAGCCGGGACAGCGTGCTGACCGAGATCCCGGTCGACTCGCTCAGCGAGGTCAGGGTCGTACCGCGGTCGCGGCGCAGGGCGCGAAGGCGCGGTCCCACACCCTTCAGGACGGTCGAGAGGTCGTCGTCAGCCATGGTCCCATTTGCCACCTCGGCAAGGAAGTTTGTCAAACGGTGGGCGTGGACGGACCATCTCCGGCAGATGGAGGTGCTTCGCATGAAGGCACAAAAAGTAGATTTCGATGTTGTGGTGATCGGTGGCGGGCCCGCCGGGCTGAGCGCGGGGCTGACCCTCGCGCGGGCACGCCGTTCGGTGCTGGTGATCGACTCCGGCGAGCCGCGCAACGCCCCGGCGTCCCATGTCCACGGCTATCTGGGACGTGAAGGCATCGCCCCGGCCGAGCTGGTGGCCGTGGGACGCGAGGAAGTGGCGGGCTACGGAGGCGAGTTCATGTCCGCCAGGGTGACGGCGGTCAAGGGCTCGGTGGCCGAAGGGTTCCGTCTCGTCCTCGAAGAGGGCGCGGCGGTGGCCGAGTTGAGGGCGAGCAGGCTGCTGGTGACGACGGGGCTGGTCGACGAACTGCCGCCCGTCCCGGGCATCGCCGAGCGCTGGGGGCGCGAGGTGCTGCACTGCCCGTACTGCCACGGGTGGGAGGTGCGCGACGCGCCCATCGGCGTCCTGGCGACCGGTCCGCTCGCCGTGCACCAGGCGCAGATGTGGCGGCAGTGGAGCGACGACGTGACGCTGTTCCGGCACACGGCGCCCGAATTCGACGACGAACAGTACGAGCAGTTGGCCGCGCGCGGCATCGCCGTCGTGGACGGCGAGGTCACCGCCCTGGAGGTGACGGACGACAGACTCAGCGGGGTCACGCTGGCGGGTGGGCGGGTGATTCCGGTCCGCGCGGTGGTGGTTCCGCCGCTGTTCACGGCGCGTGGGGGCGTCCTCGCGGGGCTGGGGATCACGGCGGTCGACCGGGAGATGGCCGGCCAGGTGGTCGGCAGCGCCATCCCCACCGACCCGGCGGGCGCGACATCCGTGCCCGGCGTGTGGGCGGCGGGCAATGTCGCCGATCCGACGGAGAACGTGATCGGCTCGGCGGCGGCCGGGCTTCGGGCGGCTGCGGCGATCAACGCGGACCTGATCGCCGAGGAGACGCGGCGCGCGGTGGCGGCGAGGCAGGGCGGTGACAACACGCGAGACCGACTTGGTGAAGGAGACACATCGATGGCCCACGGTCGGACCCCGGCGGAGAACGACGCCGAAGGCGGTACGAGTGAGGAGTTCTGGGACTCGCGTTACGGAGAGAGCGAACGCATCTGGAGCGGGAACCCGAACACGGTCCTTGTCCGGGAGGTCGCCGAGCTGAAGCCCGGCCGGGCTCTGGATCTGGGCTGCGGCGAAGGGGCCGACGCGATCTGGCTCGCGGGCCGGGGATGGCAGGTGACCGCCTGTGACATCTCAGGGGTCGCCCTCGCCAAGGCACGGCGGCACGCCGCGACGGCGGACGAGGGTGTCGCCGAGCGCATCGACTGGCAGCGGCACGATTTCGGGGCGTCGTTCCCCACCGGGACGTACGACCTGGTCTCGGCGCAGTTCCTGCACTCACCGGACGACATGCCGCGCGAGAAGATCCTGCGGGCCGCCGCGTCCGCTGTCGCGCCGGGCGGGGTGATTCTGATCGTCGGGCACGCCGGTTTCCCGCCGTGGGAGACCAACCCCCACCCGGAGGTGCATCTCCCGACGCCGGACGAGGTCGTGGAGTCCCTCGAACTGCCTGACGGGGAGTGGGAGTTGCTGCTCAGCGAGGAGCACGAGCGGATCCAGACCGCTCCGGACGGGCAGCCGGCCACGCGTACGGACAACGCCGTGAAGGTCCGCCGCCGCGTGTGAGGGCGCCGGGCCGACCGCTCGGGTCCTGTCAAGGGCGATGTTGTCGGTCCTGCCCGCCCAGCGCCGTCCGCAGATCGGCGGCGCCGCGGTGAAGCACTCCGGTCATGCCGAGCGCGACGGCGGCGTCCACGTTCTCCTGCCTGTCGTCCACGAAGAGGCAGCGGTCCGGGGACACGCCGGCGCGCTCGGCGGCGATCTCGTAGATACGACGGTCCGGCTTGGCCACGCCCACACGTGCGCTGTTGACGACACTGTGGGCGAGCCCGGTCAGCCCGAGCCGGGCGAGGTCGTCGTCCAGCCAGGACGTCGCGTTCGTGACGAGCACGAGCGGGCAGTGCTCGCGGACGCGCCGGAGCAGATCCACGACCGCCTCGTCGGCACGGAAGCCGGCCCAGCTGAACGCGTGCGCCAGGGCCTCGGCCTCGTGCGGCGACACGCGCGGCAGGAGCCCCTTGACGATGGAGTCGGCCCACTCCTCGCGGGTGATCCGCCCGAGGAGCAGCGGCAGGTCGTTCTCCGGGGCGAATCCGACGGACGCCGTGGTGCCCTCCGGCAGGCCCGCCGCCCGTTCAAGGCGCGTCACCTCGGAGTGGTCGTAGTGGCGGATGACGCCGTCGAGGTCGCACAGCACGGCACCGAAGGGCCGGGACCGGGTCCCGGGCGTGTTCGCCGTCATGCGGCGGGCCTCGTCGAGCGTGCCGCCTCCACATACGCGCGGGTGAAGGGGCGGTGGTCGTCCGCCCGCCAGGCCAGGGCGAGTTGGGTCTCCTCGGCCATCACGATCCACTGGTAGTGCCCTGGAGCCGGGCGCGTTCTCTACGGGGCTGATCGACGCGTATCCGGCCACTGTCGGCCCCGTGCGGCACATGGTCAAGACGGCCGGGGCGTACGGCGGGCGGGCCCGTACCCGAATTATCACCGCGCTGTTATATTAGCGCTATGACATCCTCCGACCCCACGGCGGTGCCCGATCCCTGGCAGCCGCTGCACAAGCTGCTGGCCGCCATGGACGCCGAGATCGAGCAGGTCTATGTCGCGCGCGGCATCGAGGGCGTACGGCCCCGGTTCGCGTATCCGCTCATCCGCCTCGCCCATACCGGGCCGCTCACCATCCGCGAGCTCGCGGCGTCCCTGGACCGCTCGCACTCGGCCATCAGCCAGACCCTCAACGCCATGCGCAAGGAAGGTCTGGTGACCTCCGAGCCGGGGGCCGACGCCCGTACCCGGCGGATCGATCTGACCGAGCGGGGCCGGTCGCTCGTGCCGTTCCTGGAGGCGGAGTGGCGGGCGACACATGCGACGGTCGCCGAGCTGGACGCCGAGATCCCCTACGCGCTGACGACCGCCGTCGAGGAGCTTCGGCGGGCGCTGGAGCGCCGGTCGATGCGGCAGCGGGTGCTCGACCACCTCGTCGAGCCGCGGCGGTGAAGGGGCGCGGCCGGTTCCTCGACACCCGCCCGCTTCGCGGCGGCGGGCCGTTCCGCGACCTGTGGATCGGCACCGCGGCCTCCCAACTCGGCAGCCAGATGTCCACGGTGGCGGTTCTGGCCCAGGTCTGGGATCTGACCGGCAGCCCGCTGGGCACCGGCGCCATCGGGCTCGTCTCCGGTCTGGCGACGCTGCTGTTCGGGCTGCTCGGCGGCACGCTGGCCGACGCGGTCGACCGCCGTACGGTCGTACGGGCCACGACCGGCGGCCAACTGCTCGCTGCCGCCGGGCTGTGCGCCCAGGCCCTGGCGGACAACCGGAACGTCCTGCTGCTGCTCACCCTGGTCGCCGCGGGAGCCGCCTGCGCCGGGCTCGGGGCGCCCGCGCGCCGTACTCTCCCGGTCCGGCTCCTGCCACCCGACCAGGTCGCGGCCGGGCTCGCGCTGACCAACGTCTCCTTCCAGGCGGGGATGCTCGCGGGGCCCGCGCTGGCCGGGCTGATCATCGCCCGGTGGGACTTCGCCGGCGCCTACGCCGCCCAGGCCGTGGCCGTCGCGATCTCGGCGCTCGCGGTGATACGTCTGCCGCCCATGCGCCCCGAGGGCGCCGGCACGGCGAGTGGCCGGCGCCGGGCCGAACGCGGCGGCTGGGGGGTCGTTCTGCGGCGTCCGACACTCTGGGGGTCGCTGGCCACCGATCTGGCCGCGACGGTGTTCGCCATGCCGGTCGCGCTCTTCCCTCTGGTCAACGAGGCGCGCTTCGGCGGTGATCCGCGGACCCTCGGCCTGTTCCTCTCGGCCGTCGCGGTCGGCGGGATCATGGCCGGTCTACTCTCCGGCACGCTGACCCGACGGCGTGGCGGCGGCCTGGTCCAACTGATCGCGGCCGGGGTCTGGGGCCTGGCACTGGCCGGCTTCGGCCTGGCCGGGCCGCTCTGGTCGGCACTCTGCTGTCTGGCTCTGGCCGGGGCCGCCGACACCGTGTCGGTGATCACCCGAAGCACCCTGGTCCAGTTGGAGACCCCGGACGCGTACCGGGGGCGGGTCTCCTCCGTGGAACATGTCATCGGCGTCGCGGGCCCCGAACTCGGCAACTTCCGCGGCGGCCTTGTGGCGTCGGCCACCTCCGCCTCCTTCTCCCTGGTGGCCGGCGGCCTGTTCGCCACCCTGCTGGTCGCCCTCGTGGCAGCGGTCAACGCACCCCTGCGCGCCTACCGCCCACCATCCCCCGTACCACCAGCACCAGTTGAAGCACCCGCATCGTCCGCCACCGAACCGACCGGCTCCGCACTCTGACCGAGCACGCGGATCAGGGAAAGGCCGGAGCTCAGAGGCTCATCTCGATGTAGTCCAGATCGGTGAACTCGACCTGAAGGCCGGTCGCGCGGCGGCCGTTGTCCTTGAAGTACCGCTCCTGGAGCCCCTCGGCCACGATGGCGCGCAGGTCCCCCTCGTTCGCCCCCGTCTCCCGCGCGGCCAGCAGCCGGGCCGCGATCTGGGGCGGCAGCAGTTCCGTGACGCGCCGCATCCTGGGGTCGTCGGTGGACCCCACCGCCGCCGTGAAGCCGAAGCGGGCGCGGGTCTCGACCACGATCCCCGTTTGTGTGGCGGCCTTTGTCATCGCCTCCTTACGGACGCGGGGCTGCCAGTCCTTCCGTACCTCTGCCGCCAGCCGTTCGGCGAGCGCGGGCCGGGGGCGCTTGAGGTCCCCCCTGACGTAACGCTCGACCGTGCGCTGGGTGCAGCCGAGCCTGCGGGCGACCGCGCGGGTCGAGCCCTTCTCCTTCTTCACGAGGAACCTCATCCGCGCCCCCGCCGTCTTCGGGATCGGGCGGGTCGCGGTGTTCTCCGCTGCCTTGGTGATGCTGTCGCCGACGATGCCCACGGCTCACTCCCCCTCGGCGACGGCGTCGACGCCGTCCTTGATGTGCCGGGCCGGGTTGAGGCCCTCGTCCAGCAACTGGGCTGCCCAGAGAAGCGGTTTGGTGCCTTCGTGCTTCACCATGCCGGGGCTGACGCCGAGCCGGAACGCGCCCGGGGCCGGCCGCCCTTCGGCGGTGCGCGGCAGCAGGTCGAGCGGGCCGGGGCTGTCGGACAGGAAGACGACGCCGTCCGAGAGCAGCGCGATCGGCAGGAGCGCGTCGTCCGCGAAGTACAGACGGCCGGCGGGCGGCGGTCCGGACTCGCCGGCCGCAGCGGTCCTGAGGAGTTTGCGGTGCATGTTGACGCGCGCGGTGGCGATGACGGCGGCGCGGATGTCGGGCCGCCAGGTGGGGCGTTCGAGTGCGGGCCAGCGCTCTCCGGGCCGGTAGGCGGCGCCCTGCGGTCGCTCGCGGAGTTTGCCGATACCGCCCTTGACGGTCGACTTGATCGCGGAGAGGACGGCGGCCAGGGCGGGATCGGCTCCCTTGTGGTTCTCCATCGCGGCGAGGAAGGCGTGCTCGTCCAGGTCGGCGGTGACGCCCAGTTCGGCCATCGTCGTCTTGTAGGCGTCGGCGAGGCGCTTGTACCAGGGGTCCAGGTACGGGCCGTTCTCCGGCCGCACCCACGCTTCGACGGGGCTCAGCGTGACGGGCAGACCGTAGGTGGTGACCAGTTCGTGCGCGTACGCGACCGTCGGCGTGGCATACCAGGCCGGTCCGGTCGGGCGGCTGCCGCGCGCGGTGAACGGGGACGGCAGGCGGGGGTCCATCTCGATGCCCGACAGGTCGATCAGCCAGCTGCCCGGCAGCGACTTGTCGAAGTCCGGCGCGGCGAGGTGGACTGGCTCCCCGAGGCCGACGGGCAGGCGGTTCGCCGCGGCGAGGAACGCGGTGTTCACGTCGATGCCGACCGCGTACTTCCTGGCGCACTCGGCGTCGGTGAGCAACTGCGGGTCGCGGATCCAGTCGTGGGCCTCCTCGTCGATGACCTCGTCGGGGGTGCGCCGGTGGCCGCGCGGGTACAGCGCGGCGACGACGGGATGCTCGTCCGGCGCCTCGGCCGGCGCGGGGTCCACGGCCCGGGTGAGGGAGCCGGGCACCGGACCCGCCACCCAGGTGTCGCCGGCCGCGTCCTTCACCGGCCGGGTGGGCGGGCGCAGGGCGGTCATCAGTTCCAGGCCGGAGACCGCGGTGGAGCCGCACGGGGTGATGACCCGGGCGGCGTACGTGCCGAGGACGTGGGCCAGTTCGGCGGGCGGCAGGGTCGCGGTGCCCGACCAGCTGCGGGGATCGAGCGCGTCCCACGGGAGGACGGCCAGTTGCACGCACTGGCGGCGTCCTTCGCGGGCCGGGCGGTAGATACGGGCCCACGGGCCGAAGCCCCGCTTGGTCAGGGTCCACTTCGCCCTGGTGATCTGCTTGTTGACCTTGTGGTCGTCGGGCAGGCGCAGCCCGCGCCGGTCTTCGAGTACGGCGGGCAGACCGAGGCGCAGCGCGGCGGACTCGGTGAGGACGATCAGCGGGTCGGAGTCCCTGCCGTTGCGGTGCAGTCGGGGCGCGCCGAGCCGGGCGTCGGTGAGGGCCCATTCGACGAGCGCGGGGATGTCCTTGGCCGGGCATTCCAGGACGAGGCCGCCGACGCAGTAGGCGTTGCCGTCGCCGTCGAGCACGGCGAGGGGGCCGTTGGCGAACTGGGGTTCGGGTGCGGCGAGTTGGGCGGCGGGGGCGTGCTTCCGGGGTGCGGGCCTCGGCCGGCCCGACGGCCGGTCGGCGACCGCCGGGCGGGAGGGCGCCGATTCCGGTGTCGGCTCAGGCTCTCGCGCCGGAGCCGGAGCCTGAGCCGACTGCGGGACCGTCTCCGCCTCCGGCTCCGCTGACGCCAGTTGGGCCGCGATGCCCTCCAGGAGCTTCGCGTACGCGGCGCGTGTCGCGCCCTGTGGTTCGCTGCGGCCCGTCTCCCACCCCGCGACCGTCGTCCGGGTCACGCCGAGCGCCGCGGCGACCTCGGCCCGGGTGAGGCCGTAGCCGCCGCGCAGCCTCGCCCGTTCCGCCGGTTCCGGCAGATGTGTGCGGCGCGGCCCCGACTTGAGGAGGGCGTCGACGGGGTCGGGCTTCCTGGGCATGCGGCACTCGCTCCTTCGCGCGTCAGCCCTGGGGCCTGTCGACGCGGGTGACGCGGTGCCGCGGGGCCATGACGATCCGGTACATGAACCGGATCGTAGCGCGCGTGCGGAGGTTCTACCGTCCGTCGGTCACCGCGTCCGGTGAGGTGAGCGGGGACAGACTGCCACTGCGGGTGAGTTTGGCGTACCAGTGGGCGCTTGCCTTGGGGATACGCCGCTGGGTCGCGTAGTCCACGTACACCGCGCCGAAGCGCCTGCTGTAGCCGTACCCCCACTCGTAGTTGTCGAGCAGCGACCACAGGAAGTAGCCCCGCACATCGGCCCCCGACTCGATCGCGCTGTGTACGGCGGCGAGGTGGTCGCGCAGATAGTCGATGCGCTCCGGGTCGTGGACCTCGCCGTCGGGGTTGGCGTAGTCGTCGAACGCCGCGCCGTTCTCGGTGATCATCACCGGCAGCTCCGGGTGGTCCCGCCGCACCCGCATCAGCAGCTCGTAGAGGCCGTCCGGGTCGATCGTCCAGCCCATGGCGGTCCGGGGTCCCGGCGTCTGGTGGAAGGCGACGTTGTCGGCGGCCGGCCACGGACTGTGGTCGCTCGCGCCGTGGCCGTCCGACCCGTGGGCGGCCGGTCCCTCGTGGTGGGAGACGAGCGTGGGTGAGTAGTAGTTGACACCGAGGAAGTCCAGCGGCTGATGGATGAGCGCGGTGTCGCCGTCCTGGACGAAGGACCAGTCGGTGAGGGACGAGGTGTCGGCCATGACGTCCTCGGGGTACGCGCCGTCGAGCATGGGCCCGGTGAAGACACGGTTGGCGAGTCCGTCGATCCGGCGGGCCGCGTCCACATCTGCGGCGCTGTCGGTCAGGGGCCGTACGTGGTGGAGGTTGAGCGTGACGGACAGCCGGGCGTCCGCCGGGAGCCGGTCGCGCAGGACCTGGACCGCGAGCCCGTGGCCGAGGTTGAGGTGGTGCGCGGCGCGCAGGGCGTCGACGGGGTCGGTACGGCCGGGGGCGTGCACCCCGGAGCCGTAGCCCAGGAACGAGCTGCACCACGGTTCGTTGAGTGTGGTCCACGTCTTGACGCGGTCGCCGAGCGCGTCGGCGACGAGGGCCGCGTACTCGGCGAAGTGCTCGGCCGTACGGCGCTCGGGCCAGCCTCCCGCGTCCTCCAGATGCTGGGGAAGGTCCCAGTGGTAGAGGGTGACGACCGGTTCGATGCCCTTGGCGAGCAGGTCGTCGGTGAGCCGGCGGTAGAAGTCGAGGCCCTCCTGGGACGCGGGTCCGCTGCCGGTGGGCTGTACGCGCGGCCAGGAGACCGAGAAGCGGTACGCGCCGACTCCGAGGTCGGCCATGATGGCGGTGTCCTCGCGCCAGCGGTTGTAGTGGTCGGCGGCGATGTCACCGGTGTCGCCGTTGCGGACCTTGCCGGGGGTGCGGGAGTAGACGTCCCAGATGGAGGGGGTGCGGCCGGCTTCCCGTGCGGCGCCCTCGATCTGGTAGGCGGCTGTCGCGGTGCCCCAGAGGAACTCGGGCGGAAAGACTCGTACGGAGGGGGATGTGGCCACGAGGGTCCCTTTCAGGAGTTGAACTGTGTTCCGTGTGCGGAGGGTTGGGCCTTCGCGCGCCGAGGCGCGCGGGGGCGGAACCCGGGGTACGGGCTCGGGCCCTGCGGGGGCGAGGGGGAATCGCCGGAGGAGTGCGGGCAGAGATCAGCCCTTGACCGCTCCCTGCATGATCCCGCCGACTATCTGGCGGCCGAAGACGACGAACATCGCCAGCAGCGGCAGGGTGCCCAGCAGCGCCCCCGCCATGATCACGGACTGGTCGCGCACGTAGCCGGCACTGAGCTGGGTGAGCGCGACGGGGACGGTGGGGTTGGTCATGTCGAGCGCGATGAACGGCCAGAAGAAGTCGTTCCACGCGTGCACGAACGTGATCATGAAGAGGACGGCCATCGGCGGCCGGGCGATCGGCAGCACGATGCTCCAGAAGATACGGAGCGAGTGCGCGCCGTCCAGGCGCCCCGCCTCGATGAGTTCGTCGGGCAGCGCCTCCTTGAGGTACTGCCGCATGAAGAACACCCCGACGGCGCTGACCAGCGTCGGGAAGATGACCGAAGGGAGCGTCTGCCCCCAGCCCAGCTCGGCCATCATCATGAACAGCGGTACGACTCCGAGCTGCGGCGGCACCAGCATCGTCCCGATGACCAGCAGCAGGAGAAGGTTGCGCCCCCTGAAGCGCAGTTTGGCGAACGCGAAGCCCGCCAGGGTGGCGAAGAAGACCGTGGACAGCGCGATGACGCCGGCGACGATCAGGCTGTTGACCATCGCCTTGCCCATCGCCGCGTCCTGCCAGGCGATCCCGAGGTTCTTGAGCAGGTTCGGCCCCGGCAGGAACGGAGGCGGGGTCTGCGCGACGCGGGTGTTGTCGGTGGAGGCCGCCACCACCGTCCAGTAGAGCGGGAAGAGGGAGATGAGCGCGGCGATGCCGAGCAGAAGGTAGGCGAGTGGTCCGGCATGGTGCGTACGGCCGGCGCCGGGGCGCAGTGCGCGGCGGAGCCGGAAGCGGCCGGAGGGCGGCGGGGCCTCGGGGGCCCGGTCGCGTGCGTCCGCCAGGACGGGTGCGGTGTCGATGGTCATGCGGCTGCTGCTCCCTGCTCAGGACGTCGCGGACGGCGTGGACTTGGCCTTCTTCTGCGGGCCCTTGGGAGCCCCTGCCGCTCGGCGCGTCCTGATTCCGTTGACGACACGCTGGAGGACGAAGACGAGGACGAGGATCAGGAACATCGCCCAGGCGATCGTCGCGGCGCGGCCCATCTGGTAGTTCTTCCAGCCCTCTTCGTAGAGGAGCAGCCCGAGTGTCTGGTACTGGTTGTCCGCTCCCCCGCTGATGCCGTTCGGACCCTGGCCGAAGATCAGCGGCTCGCCGAAGAGCTGGGTCGCGCCGATCGTGGACAGCACGATGGTGAAGACGATCGTGGCGCTGATGCCGGGGATGGTCACCTGGCGGAACTGCTGCCAGCGTGAGGCGCCGTCGATGGCCGCCGCCTCGTACAGATCCCTCGGTACGGCCTGCATGGCCGCCAGATAGAGCAGGGCGTTGTAGCCGGTCCAGCGCCAGATGACGATGGCGGAGATGGCGAACTGGGCGGGCCACTTCTGGTTCTCCCAGTCGACATTGTCGATCCCGAAGAAGCTGAGTCCCCAGTTGATCATGCCGAAGTCACGCTCGAAGAGCATGGTGAAGACGAGCGCGGCGGCGGCGATGGAGGTGGCATACGGGGTGAGGACCGCGACCCGGAAGAACGTCGAGCCACGGAGCCGGTAGTTGAGGAGATGGGCGAGACCGAGCGCCATCAGCAGCTGTGGGACGGTGGAGATGACACCGATGGTGAAGGTGTTGGTCAGCGCGTTCCAGAACCGGTCGTCGTCGATGAGTTCGGTGAAGTTGGCGAGTCCTCGCCACTCCATCATGTCCATGGTGGACAGCTCGACGCGGTGCAGCGAGATCCAGAAGGTGTAGATGAGCGGGTAGAGGCCGAAGGCCCCGAAGATCACGAAGAACGGGGCGATGAAGGCGTACGGCACCGCTCGCACGTCCAGCCGGTGCAGGATGTTGCGTCGCGACTGGCCGGCGGCTCCGTCGCGGCCGGCGCCCTTCCCTGCGGAGCCGTCCGGGGGCGGGGGCGGCTGCCCGTCGGTGCGGGCTGCCGGGGTGGAGGTGGCCACGCGGGCGTCCTTCCATGAGGTCTGTGTGGGGCGGTTCGGTGGAACAGGGGCGCGCGGGGGGGGCGCGTCCCGGCGGCCGGGCCGGTCACTCCGGACCGGCTGCCGGGACGGCCCCACGGGTCAGCGCGTGGCCTTCTCGATGCGCTCGTCCGTCGTCTTCCATGCCTCGTCCGGGCTCTTGCCCTGCGCCTCGATCAGCTGGAGGCCTGCCGAGAACGCGTCCTTGATCGTGCCGTCCTTGCGCCCGAGTACCTGCTCGTCCGGGATCTCCTTCGCCGCGTCGCCGAAGATCTGGCCGATCGGCGCGCCGCTGAAGTACTCGGACTTGCCGTTGGCCACGGCCGGAATGTCCAGCGCCGTCTTCGAGGACGGGAAGTTGCCGAGCTTCTCGAAGATGGTCGCCTGCTGTTCGGGTGCGGTCAGCCAGGCGATGAGATCGGTCGCCTCCTTCTTCACGGGGCTGTTCTCCATCACCCCGAGGAACGCGCCGCCCCAGTTGGCTCCCTTGGGCGCCTTGGCGACATCCCACTTGCCCTTGTTCGCCGGTCCCGCCTTCTCACTGATGTGCGCGAGCATCCAGGCGGGACAGACGGTCGTGGCGAACGTGCTGTTGGCCAGTCCCGGGTCCCAGCCGGGCTGGAACTGCCGCAGTTTGGCGGTCAGTCCGGACTCCGCGGCGTCGGCCGCGAGCCCCCAGGCGTCCGTGACCACGGGGTTGTCCTTGTAGATGAGCTTGCCGCTCTTGTCGTAGAACTGCTGCTCGTCGCCGTAGATCATCGCGTTGAACAGCCCGCTGGAGCTGTCCATGAAGGCGAGCTTCTTGTTCTTGGTGCCCTTCTTGAAGTCCCGGCCGACGTCCACGTACTTGGACCAGTCACCCGCCCACAGCTTCTCGACCTCGGCGCGCTCGGTCGGCAGCCCCGCCTGCTCGAACATGTCCTTGCGGTAACAGACCGCCATCGGACCGATGTCCGTGCCGAGCCCGAGCAACTTGCCGTCCTCCGTGGTGACCTGGCTCGACTTCCACGGCAGGTAGTGGTCGAGACCGGGCGTCTTGGACAGGTCGGCGAACTTGTCCGCCCGGGTGTCGACCAGCTCCTTGGCCCGGCCTATCTCTATGCCCTGGATGTCCTTGAGGCCACTGCCGGCGGCCAGATGCGTCTGGAGCGCCGTGTAGTACGTCTGCTCGTCGCCGGCCACGTCGGCCTCGATGAGGATGTCGGGATTCTCGTCCATGTACTGGTCGAGGAGCCCGGCCTCCTTGAACCCCATGACGCCGAAGAGGCCCACGCTGATGACGGTCTTGCCGTCCTTCGTCTTCGCCTCGCCGGTGTCGCCGCCTCCTCCGCAACCGGCCACGAGCACGAGCGAGAGACCGGCCGCCGCGACGGCGGCGAGCGAGGGGAAGCGGTTCGGAGAACGGGACGGAACACGGGAGGGAAGAGCGGAGATTTCGGATCCGAAGCGATGACGGGCGGTGCCCATGTGCTTCCTCCTTGCGGGCGCTCGACGCGCCGAAAAGTGACTCGGTGAACACACCGGACGCGGGCCCGTCATCCGGCGAACAAGTGAGTGGGAGCGCTCCCAGTCGGTTGTGGAAGACTCTGCGGAGTACGTCGCACCGTGTCAAGAGTTGAAGACATTTCCGTTGCCCGGAGATGTCCGGCACCGAGTGGGGCGGGACGGTACGTCGCGGGCCGAGTGCCCTGCGTGGAAAGGAACCGGACCGCCCTCGCGGGCAGAAGTCAGGAGAAGCGATGAGCAGCCGTAAACAGCAAGGTCAGCGGCCAACTCTTGAAGCCGTCGCCGAGCTTGCGGGGGTGGGCCGTGGGACCGTTTCACGGGTCGTCAACGGTTCGCCCGGCGTCAGCGCGAAGGCCCGCGCCGCGGTCGAGACGGCCATCTCGCAGCTGAACTACATACCCAACCCGGCCGCGCGCAGCCTGGTCACCAGCCGGACGGACTGCCTCGCGCTGGTGATACCCGAGTCGGAGAGCCGGCTGGCGGCGGAGCCGTACTTCTCGTCGGTGATCCGCGGCGTGAGTACGGAACTGGCCGACACCGAGATGCAGTTGCTGCTCATCCTGGTCCGCGACCGGCGCGAACTCGACCGGCTCACTCGCTTCGCCGCGGCCCGCCGGGTGGACGGTGTGCTGCTGGTGTCGATCCACGACGACGACCCGCTGCCGGGCCTGCTCGAAGAGATGCGGATGCCGACGGTCCTCGCGGGCCGGCGCTCGCCCGAGGAGTCCCTGAGCCATGTCCACTCCGACAACGTCGGCGGCGCCGCGACGGCCGTACGGCACCTGATCGACGGCGGGCGCACCACGATCGCGACGATCACCGGACCGCTCGACATGGACGTCGGCAACAGCAGGCTCCGGGGCTGGCGCGAGGCCCTGGCGGAGCGGGGCCTGCCGGTGGACGAACGCCTTGTCGCGGTCTCGGACTTCACCGAGGAGGGCGGGCGTACGGCGATGAGCGACCTGCTCGACCGCGCCCCGGGCATCGACGCCGTGTTCGCGGCGTCGGACGTGATGGCGGTGGGCGCGCTGACCGAACTGCGTGAGCGGGGGCGGCGGGTGCCCGAGGACGTGGCGGTGATCGGCTTCGACGACTCGGTCATCGCCCGGCATACGACACCGGCGCTGACGAGCGTGCGGCAGCCCATCGAGGCGATCGGCCGCTCGATCACGAGGCTGCTCCTGGAGGAGATCGCGGAGCCCACCACGGCCCACCAACAGCTCGTGCTGCCAACGACGTTGATCCTGCGCGACTCCGCGTGAGGGGGGGTCCGCGTGACGGGGGCGGGGCGAGGTGGGACGGTCCGGCGCGGGGCGGGCCGGGGCCGGCGCGGGCAGGGGCCGGCGCGGTGGTCGACCGCCGCGACCGCGCCCCGGCGGGCCGGGGCCGGCGGGAGTCGGAGCCGTAAAAGATCGAAAGGCCCTCGCCCCGTACCCTCGACGAGCCGAAACCCCTTGTGCCCGCCGTCCGTTCGCTGTCAGTTCGCCGTCCGTCCGCCGTCCGTCCGCCGTCCGAGGAAGGCCACCGCCCATGAAGATCCAGTCCGTCGAAACGGTCGTCACCAGCCCGGGCCGCAACTTCGTGACCCTGCGGGTGACCACGTCCGAGGGTGTCGTCGGGCTCGGCGACGCCACCCTCAACGGCCGCGAACTGGCCGTCGACGCCTATCTGCGCGAGCACATCACCCCGCTCCTGCTCGGCCGTGACGCGGGCGCGATCGAGGACACCTGGCAGTACCTGTACCGGGGCGCCTACTGGCGGCGCGGCCCGGTCACCATGGCCGCGGTCGCCGCCGTCGACATGGCCCTGTGGGACATCAAGGCCAAGACCGCGGGGATGCCGCTCTACCAACTGCTCGGCGGGCGGAGCCGGCGCGGTGCTCTCGCGTACGGGCACGCGGCGGGCCGCGACATCCCCGAGCTGCTGGACTCCGTGCGCGCCGTTCTGGCTCAGGGCTACCGGGCGGTCCGGATCCAGACCGGTGTACCGGGCCTGGACGCGGTGTACGGGGTGGACGGCGGCGACGCCGCGACCGGGGTCGGGCTGCGGACCGGCGGGGGGAGCGGGGCGGGCGACCACCCGCTGCCGTTCGAGGAGGTGTGGGACACGGCCGCCTACCTCCGCCATATCCCGGCGGTCTTCGACGCGGTGCGCCACGAGTTCGGCCCCGAACTCCCCCTGCTCCACGACGGCCACCACCGGATGACTCCGATCGAGGCGGCGCGGCTCGGCAAGTCCCTTGAGCCGTACGGTCTGTTCTGGCTGGAGGACTGCACCCCGGCGGAGGACCAGACGGCGCTGCGGCTCGTACGGCAGCACACCACGACCCCGCTCGCCATCGGCGAGGTCTTCAATCATGTGAACGACTACACGACGCTGCTCGGCGAGCGGCTGATCGATTACGTGCGCTCCGCGGTCACCCACGCCGGAGGCATCACGGCCCTGCGCAAACTCCTCGACCTGGCGGCGGTGCACGGCGCCAAGTCCGGGATCCACGGTCCGGCCGACATCTCACCGGTGGGGATGGCCGCCGCGATCCATCTCGACGTGGCGATCCACAACTTCGGTATCCAGGAGTACACCCGCCACTCGGCCGACACGCTGGAGGTCTTCCGGCCCTCGTACACCTTCGACGGCGGACTGCTGAATCCCTCGGAGGCTCCGGGCCTCGGGGTCGAGCTGGACCTGGAGGCCGCCGCCCGCTTCCCGTACTCCCCCGCGTATCTGCCGGTGAACCGGCTGCTGGACGGCACGGTGCACGACTGGTGAGCGGGGTGACCGGAGGGGGGTGGGCGCAGTCGGGTGGGCGCAGCGGCGCCTGCGCCACGGTGTCCGCAGCGGGCCCGGCCGGCGAAAACCCGGTTGCCGCCGGTCGGCGCCGCTGCCAGGGTCTGCGCGATGCCTACCTTCTCCGCACCTGACACCACGCAGCTCGCCTACCACGTGTACGGCGATGGCCCTCCCCTGGTCTGCCTGCCCGGCGGGCCGATGCAGTCGTCCGACTACCTCGGCGAGTTGGGCGGCCTCTCGGCGCACCGGCGGCTGATCATGCTGGATCCTCGTGGCACGGGCGGGTCCGCCGTGCCGGCGGACCCCGCGTCCTACCGGTGCGACCGGCTGGTGGCCGACGTGGACGCGCTGCGCGAGCATCTCGGACTCGACCGGATGGAACTGCTGGGTCACTCCGGCGGCGTGAATCTGGCGGCGCTGTACGTGGGCCGACACCCGGATCGCGTCGGCAGGCTCGCGCTGATCACCCCCAGTGTCTGGGCGGTCGGTATCCCGATCCCGGGCGAGGTGCGGCGCGAGACGGTACGGCCCCGCCACGACGAACCGTGGTTCCCCGAGGCGTACGCGGCGCTGGAGGCGATCACGCGGGGCCGTGCGACCGCCGACACCTGGCAGGCCATTACGCCCTTCTCCTACGGCCGTTGGGACGAGGAGGCGCGGGCCTACGAGAGCGCCGGGGAGGCTCAGCGCAACGACGAGGCCGCGGGCGTCTTCGCCGGAGAGGGTGCTTTCGACCCTCAGTCCACGCGCCAGGCACTCGGCCGGTTCGAGCGGCCGGTGCTGCTGCTCGCGGGCGAGGTCGATCCGGGAGCACCGCCGGCCGTCGTGACCGAGTTCGCCGGACTCTTCCCGAACGCCGAACTCGTCGTGCAGCCCGGCGCGGGGCACTTCCCCTGGCGTGACGATCCCGAGCGGTTCGTGGCGGCGACGGCGGCATTCCTGTCCTGAACTCCCGCCGGGCGACGGGGAGTCGGGGCCGGGGTCAGATCTCGGCGCCGACCCGCTTCAGCAGGTCGTCCGCGAGGTCCGCCGTCGGCCGCTCGCCGTCCAGGAAGATCGTCCCGGTGGGCATGGTGTCCACCGCCGCCACGCAGCGCACCATCCTCTCCATGGCCCATTCGAGGCCGGCGGCGTCGCGCTCCGGGTCGCCGCCACCGTGTGTGACCACCCGGGCCCTGAGGCGGCGCTCCAGCACGTCCGCCGGGACCTTGAGGAAGAAGTGGTGCATGGTGACCCCGGCCGCCTCCAGCGCGCCGAAGACCTCGCTCACATAGAGCGGGTGCACGAGCGTCATCGGCACGAGGACCGGCCGCTCGTACTCCCTGAGAAGCCCCAGCGCCAGCGAGACCAACTGGCTTCGCCACAGCGGCAGATCCTGGAAGTCCCCGGTCGGGACGTCCACGATGTCCCGCAGAACGAGGCCGACCTGCTCAGGGTCGTACACCAGCGCGTCGGGCCAACGGCTCGACAGCTCCGCGACCAGTGTCGTCTTGCCCGCGCCGAAAGAACCGTTCACCCAGACGATCATGTTGTTCTCTCCTCTTCCGCTGCCGTGATCCGGTCGAGCAAGGACGTGTAGAGGGAGCGCCTGTCCGGCCGCGCGTGGTCGGCCGTGTGCCGGAGCGCGGGGATCACCCGACGGCCCAGGTGCTTCAGACCGTCGGCCGCCGCGCCCCGTACGGCCGGGTGGGGATGGTCGAGCAGGGCGACGATCGCGGGGACGGCGGGCTCCCAGCCCGCGTGGGCGAGGGTGCGGACCGCCGAGCGCACCACGTCCGGCTGCGGATCGTTCAGGAGCGACGACGTGTGGCCGAGGTACGTCGCCCGGTCGAACAGCGCTCGGGATGTGCGGTGGGCGTGGAGCCGGACACGAGGCCGGGGGTGGTGCAGCAACTCGCCGATCAGCTCGCGCAGTTCGGGGTCGTCGGAGCCTGTCGAGCCGGAGCGGTCCGCGGCGAGAAGGGTGAGCGCCTGGCGAATCCGATCGGGGCTGCCGGTACGGGCCAGACGCAGCAGATCCGGGCGGGAGGGCCCGCCCGTGGATCCTCCCCGTTCCGTCAACCGCGCCCGTGCGTTGGTGTGTTGACGATCGGCGGCCGGGTCGGGCAGCGGTCCTTCGACGAGGACGAGGCTGTCGGCGACACGGTCCCGGCCATCGGCGCGCAGCCGGCGGCGGATCTCGGTGAGCTCGAGGGTACGGAGCACCGGACGACCGGCGAGAAGGTCCAGGAACCCCCACGCGCCCGCCATGACGCGATCGGCGATGGTCACGGCGAGCGTGTCCGCCGGGACGGCGGCCAGGACGGGACGAACCGCTTCCGGGGCCCGCTGCCACAGCTCCAGAAGCGCGGGTACGAGCGGTTCCAGGGCCGACGGGCCGAGTCGTACGGCCACGCGGGTCAGCCGCTCGTACCGGATCCCGCCCGGCTCCGTTTCCCCCAGCAGTGCGACGAGCGCGCCCACCGGTACGGCGCCGGGCGGGATCTCGACGTCGACGCGACCGTGGAGGTACGCGCGCAGAACCGCCGAACGGACGTCGGGATCCGGCCACTTGAGCAGTGCGAGAGCCGCGGTGCGACGCCGGTCCGGATCGGGCGCGTCGAGCATGTCCAGCAGACGTGCGCGCAGGGCCGCCGAGCGTGGCTGATCCAGATCGTCCGCGCGCACCGTCCGGTTCGGTCTCCGCGTGGTCGAGGTGTCGGCGTCGGTCTCCCCGAGGGTGCAGGGCGGTACGTCCAAGGGTTGGAGAGCCGTCATCCGGTCGAGCAGAGCGGGCCGGGTCGCGGGATCGGCGGTCGGATATGCGTCGGCCAACGCGGCGAGTTCCGCACGGGAGTTGGTCGGGGAGGCGGGTGCGTCCGGGATCCCGAACGCCTCGCGCAGTACGGCTTCCTCGGCTCGGGCGGTGGCCGCCGCGGCGAGCGCCTGGTCCAGGTCCGCGCGCACCAGCACGGCGCCGCAGCCTCGCAGCAGGCGCAACGTCGGCGCGGGCGCGGTGCCGGGCAGCGCACGTACCGTCGCGGCGACGGCCCGCTTCTCCACCGTCCGCAGGGTGGGTGCCACTTCTTCGAGGACGGACACGACGTCCCGTCCGTCGTCACCCGAAGCACCTGAAGCACTCGAAGTCGTCTTGTCCGTCAGGCACATGAGCAGAAGCCCGAGGTGCCGTGCGTAGGTCCGCCGCTCGTCGTCGGACAGCCGGCTCGGCCGGATTCCGACCGCCACCCTGACCAGTCCCAGCCGCGTGCCGGACATCGAGTCCGGCAGCGAGTCGGCAAGGGCGAGCCAGTCCGCGTGCGTCGGCCGCAGAGCGTGCAGCAGGTGGCGCGGGGGCAGCTCCCGGCGTCCGGCGATCCGCAACGCGCTAGCGGGCTGCCAGCCGCCGGTCACCAGTGCGTCGACGTCGGAGAGCACCGCCCCGCCCGCCGAGCACTCCGCGAGGCAGTCGCTCAGCAGATTGCGGGCGCGCGGCTCCTCCGCGCGGTCCATGGCGGCGCGCACTGTCGCCTCGTAGGCGGCACCGAGTATGGACCGCAGCGCCTCGACGAGTGCGGTCCTGAATCCTGGATTGTCGTGCCGGGCAAGCCGGTTGAGAAGCTGAGGCACGGCGACCGCGGTGCCGGCTCGGGCCAGCACTCCCGCCGCGGTCTTCTTGATGTTCATGTTCGGGTGGTCGAGGCAGTCGGCGATGGCGCCTGACGCCCAGCGCGCGCGTGCGTGGCCGAGGGCGAGCAGCGCCTGCCGTACGGTCTGAATGTCGTCGGCCGTGGTCAGGGTGATGAGGCTCGCCGAGAGCGCCTGCGCGTCGTCGCCTTCGGTGTCCTGGGCGAGCAGCGCGATCACGTGTTTGCGCACATGGGGGCTGCGGTGGCGGAGCATCCGATGCACGCGGGGCCGGGTGTGCGGATACGGGATTCTGGTGAGCAGTTCGAGGAGGATCACCCGCTCGTCGTCGGTCGGCCCGGGGCGGTCGAGCAGATCGAGAACGATGGTCGCGGCGAGCGCGTCGCCGGCCGCGTCGGCGTCGGAGGCGTCGAGCAGGCAGATCGGCCGGATCCTGCGCCTGGCGTGCAGCCGTCGACCCAACTCCCGTACGGCTTCAAGGACTTCACCGGGCACGACCGCCTCTCCTGCGGCCGGACCGTCCGGCTGCGGGGACCGGTCGCGGCGACGCTCGGTCAACACGCGCTCCCGCAACGTCAGTTCGGTCACCACGTCCAGGAGGAGTTCGGCGATGACCGGGATCGTAATCGCGCCGCCGTGGGCGGCGAGTCCGCACAGCGCCGTCACCGGGTCGGCCCGGTCCACGCGGGCTGCCAGGAGCGCCAGTTCGCCCTCGTCGGGACCGCCGAGATCGGCGGCGATCCGCGCGGGGAGGTCCGCGGGGTCGAGACGTACGAGGAGGGCTCGGCGCTCCACCGCGTCCTCGGTGAGCTGCCAGAGCAGCTCAAGTGCCCGGTGCCGTACGGCGCGCAGGTGGGGTGCGATGACGCCCCCGGCCCCGCCCCCGCCCCCGCCGTCGCTCGCCGCGAGCCCGAGTCCGTCCCGCAGCACGGCGACGGTCCGGGCTCCCCCGATCGCCTCCAGGGTGTCGAGAGCGGCCCCGGGCTCCGTCTCAAGCCGCGTCAGCACCGCCTCTTCGGCGGCTGTGCGCCGCAGCGCGCGCAGCGCGTCGAGGAACGGCCGAGGGACCGAAGTCGCCACCAGCATCCTGGCGATGGCGTCGCCGACCGGGACATCACCGGACTCCCCCATGCCCTGTCCGGCCAGCGCGACCAGCAGGTCGAGACGGCGCGGCCACTGCGGATCGTCGGCCGGGGCGTTGGTCAGCAACCGGAACAGGTCCTGACGGCAGGTGAACAGGATGGTGGCGACATCGCGCGGTGCGATGGCGTGGTCGGCCAGCACGAGTGCGATCACGGCGGGGACATCGGGGGCGGTCACGAAGTGTCCGCGCCGGTGGAGCCCGCGCAGACAGGCGATGGCGGGCTCGCCGAAGAGCAGCGGATCACGGGTGGCGACGGCCGTCAGCTCGCGGATGTCGTCGCGTGTCGCGAGGGAGCCGAGCAGTTCCAGGGCGCGGCGGCGCAGCCGGGGCGGCAGGTCCGGGTCGTCGACGGCCCGGCGCAGTGCGCCGCTCTCGCCGTAGCGGGCGAGTGTGGTGAGCGCGGCTTCGGCCACCTCGGGTCGTACGGTCGCTTCGGCGCCGCTCAACAGGGTGGACACGGCGGACAGGCGACCGCGCGGCAGGGGCTCCAACACCGCCCAGGGCTCGGCGAGTTCGGACAGCGCGGCGGCGACGGTCGCGGGCGCCGCGTCGACGTCGAGCAGGCGCGCCAGATGGGCCCGTACGAACGCGGCCGACAGGACTCCGGCGTGCAGGCCTTCCCGGGCCAGCCTCAGCGACTCGCCGACCAGCACCGGATCGCCGCTGTCCAGCAGCTCCGCGATCAGTTGCCGGGGCCGGCGAGCCCCGGCGATGTCCGTCCCGTGTACGGCGTGGTGAAGCAGCTCGCCCGTGGGCTCCCGGCGGACGGTCGTCGGGTCGCCCGCGATCTCGGCGCGCAGCCAGGCGATCTGTACGCGTACGGGGTGCCGGGCCGTACGCCACGCCGGGGCGCGGCCCGCGACCGCGTACGGCGTCGGCACGTACGGGCCGAGCCGCGCGTACAGCTCCGCCAGGACGAGAGCGTCCTCCGCCGGCCAGGTCCCGGCGACGGACAGTGCCGTGGGCAGCAGAGCACCGAGTTCGGCCGGGTCACCGCAGGCGGTCCGCTCTCCGAGGAGCACCAGCCCCAGCGACCGTACGGGGGCGTCCTCGTGCCGGAGCAGCCGCTCGAAGACGACGGGCGGGCAGCAGGCAGCGTCCACGAGCACGGACAGCCGACGCACGTCGGCCCGCCGGAGCGCGTCGTCGAAGGCTTCGTCGAGGGCTTCGTCCACCGGGGTCATCGCGATCGATCCTAGGCGCGGCGTCGATCGCCCCACCAGGGAGATTCGGCCGCCGGGAACCGGCCCCGGCGTCCGCCGGTGTCAGCTATGTGACGGAGCTGTCCCGCGCGACCAGTGCCCAGCCCTCGCCGTCCTGGCCGCGGACGATGTCCATGACCTGGACCACGGCGTCACGGTTGAGGGGTCCCCGGAGCCGGGCCATCCGGAATCCGGGGCGCTGGGCGAGCGGTGACCGGGCGGGCGGTGCCACCCGGTCGACCGGGACGTCCACCCGTGTCTCGTCGATGGCCAGGACGACTCCGGCCGTGTCGTGGTTGAAGCGCGCGACCGCCATGAGCACTGCCTCCTCGGTCGGGGAGCAGTGGACCGTGCCGTCGCGGGCGAGTGACGGCGGCGCGTAGGGCCGGTCCGGATCGGCCAGCCAGTTTTCCAGTACCGCGAAGTGATAGAGCATGGGGCGGTTATAGCTGTCCGGACGGGACCGGAGCGTCCGCACCGCCGCACTCACCGGAACGGACCAGCCGCGCCTGTTCGGTGTCCGCGGTCCGTTCGTGCGGTGCGCGGAGGAGGCAGGAGCACCTTGCCGGGGTGCGCCCCAGTCTCCGTGCCGTCTCGCCTGCGGCGCTCCGTACCGGTGCCACGACGTACGAACCATCGCCGCTCGCGCGTGAAGGTGGTGGCCGGCCGCCGTACCCGCACATCGTTATTCGGGTGGAGACCACACGGCGCGGCTGGTAGTTTGCCGATCATGACCAGCCCCGAGGCCGACAGACTCTAGCCACCGGTCGCCCGGTGGCTGATCCGCTGTCGAGTTGGCACCAGTACGACCGTGAGGGTCGTGCGTGAGTGCTCGGTACGGCTGTTGCCGCCGGTCCGCCGTCGTGTGGGCCGCCTCTGAACGTCGGCACTCGCGGAGTCCTGCCTTTCCGCGTCTCCTGCTCTGTCCGGTCCGTCCCGGCCACCCTCGGTGAACTCCCAGGGCCTGCCCGGCGGTTGGCAGAACTCCGCCGCGTTGCCCCTGCGCCGTGACACGCCGTCATGCCGCCTCACGGGCGCGGCCCACCTCCCCCGCATCACCTGACAGGACGTCAATTCCGCTGCCTCCCTTGGGGTTCCTTCATGCCATTCGCTGTCTACGTGCTCGGGCTCGCCGTCTTCGCCCAGGGCACCTCCGAGTTCATGCTGTCCGGGCTCGTCTCGGACATCGCCGAGGACCTGCATGTGTCCATCCCCGCCGCCGGGCTCCTGACCTCGGCGTTCGCCGTGGGGATGGTGATCGGCGCGCCGTTGATGGCGCTCTTCAGTCGTAAGTGGCCGCGCCGCCACGCGCTGCTGATCTTCCTCGCCACCTTCGTCGCCGCGCATGTGATCGGAGCGGTGACGCCCAGTTACGAACTGCTGCTCGCGACCCGGATCGTCGGCGCGCTGGCCAACGCGGGATTCTGGGCGGTCGCCCTGGTCGCCGCGCTCGCGATGGTCGAGCCGGCGGCGCGGGCGCGTGCCACGTCGGTCGTGGTCGGCGGTGTCACCGTCGCCTGTGTGGTGGGCGTGCCCGCCGGGGCGCTGCTGGGTGAACACCTGGGGTGGCGGGCGGCGTTCTGGGCGGTGGCTCTCGTGTCGCTGCCCGCACTCGTCGCGATCGTGACCTCGGTGCCGGACGAACGGCCCGCGACGACCATGAACTCCTCGGTCGCGAGCACCGAAACTCCCACCCTACGGGCGGAGTTGCGCGCCCTCACCGGCCGGCGCGTGCTGCTTACGCTGCTGACGATGGCGCTCGTCCAGGGCGCGACGTTCGGCGCCTTCTCCTACCTCGAACCGCTGGCCACCCACGTCACCGGACTCGGCGACGGATGGGTGCCCGCCCTGCTGGCGCTGTTCGGTGTGGGCTCGTTCGTCGGCGTCACCGTCTCCGGCCGTGTCGCCGACGCACGGCGGAGCGCCTTCGTCCTGGCCGGGATGGTGTCTCTCGCGCTCGGCTGGAGCGCGCTGGCGCTGAGCGCGGTAAGTCCGGTGGCGGTGGTGGCGCTCGTCCTCGTCCAGGGGATGCTCGCGTTCGGCACCGGTTCGGCGATGATCTCCCAGGTGTTCCAACTGGCTCCCGGCGCACCGACTCTGGCCGGTTCCTTCGCGACGGCGGCCTTCAACATCGGCGCGGCGGCCGGTCCCTGGCTCGGCGGGCTCACCATCGACGCGGGCCTGGGCTTCCGGTCACCGGTGTGGGTGAGCGCGACGCTGATGGTTCTCGCTCTGATCGCGGTCGGTGTCACCCGTCTCGTTTGCTCACCAGAACTCGCGACAGCTTCAGTCGCGGTGAAAAGCTAGACCCTCTCAGTAACGAAAGGCCGCTCCTGTGCCGGTCGGCAAAGACACCTCCAGCCCGGACACGCCGCTCGGGAGGTGGGATCCCGCGGCGCCCGCCGAGGTGGTGCGGCTGGGGCACGCGGGCGACCGGTGAGGGGATCGGTGAGGTGATCGGCCGCCGCTCGTCACACCCGCCGTGTCCCACACGTCAACACGGTGAAGAAACGCACCGCCGGGTTGGGTCGAGAGGTACGGCGATGGACGACAACGAATTCCTGGCGCGGCGCTTCGAGGGGCACCGCACCCATCTGCGGGCGGTGGCCTATCGGATGCTCGGTTCGCTGAGCAAGGCGGACGACGCCGTCCAGGAGGCGTGGTTCAAGCCGCACCGCTCCGACACGAGCGAGGTCGAGAATCTCGGCGGCTGGCTGACGACGGTCGTGGGCCGCGTCTGCCTGGACATGCTCCGCTCGCGTAGCTCACGGCGTGAGGACCCGTTGGAGGAGCCCGTACGGCTGCCCGACCCGATCATCAGCGGCGCGGCGGGCGTGGACCCGGAACACGAGGTGCTGCTCGCGGACTCGGTCGGGCTGGCCCTGCTCGTCGTACTCGAAGCGCTGGCGCCGGCCGAGCGGCTGGCCTTCGTCCTGCACGACATGTTCGCGGTGCCGTTCGACGAGATCGCCCCGGTCGTCGGCCGCACCCCGGCCGCCGCGCGACAGCTCGCCAGCCGTGCCAGGCGGCGGGTGCGGGGGGCGGCTCCGGCCCCCGACCCGGATGTCGCCAAGCAGCGAGAGGTCGTGGACGCGTTCCTCACGGCGGCGCGGGACGGTGACTTCGACGGGCTGGTCGCGCTGCTCGACCCGGACATCGTGGTGCGTTCGGACGGCGGGACGCTGCGTCCTGGCGGGCTGGTGCGCGGTGCTGCGGCCGTCGCGGGCGGGGCGATCTTCGCGGCCCGGTTCGCCGAGGTGTCGCGGCCGGCGCTCGTCAACGGCGCGGCGGGGGTGGTCGCGACCACGGACGGGCCAGCCGGTCTCGGTCATGGCGTTCACGATCTCCGGGGGAAGGATCGCCTCCATCGACATCCTCAACGACCCCGAGCGGCTGGGCCGGCTCGATCTGACGGTCCTGGACGGCTGAGCGAGGGATGTCAGCTCATGGCAGTGAGCGGGCCGGTCAGGCAGGGCGCCGTCGGAGCCCTTCGAGGGCCTGGGCGAGCGCCACTTCCAGGTAGTCGATCCGATCGGTCGCCATCAGCATGCCCGCGCCGCCCGAGACGGCGGTCAGGATCGCGGTCGCCGACTCCTCGGCGTCGACGGACGCGTCGATCTCTCCCGCGTCCTTGAGTGCCCGCACCCCGGCGACGAGATGGGCGTGCCAACGGTCGTACAGCCCGGTGACGATGGTGCGCGTCGCCGGGTCCGCCATGCCGAGCTGGCTGGTCAGCGCCGAGAGCGGGCAGCGCTGCCGCTGCGCGTCGTACCTCTCGATAATCCGCCGGTGCCAGGCATCCCAGGCATCCCAGGACGTGAGATCGCCGAGCATCGGCTGCTGGTCCGCCAGTACCTGCTCGGCCTCGTACTCGGCCACGGCGAGCAGCAGGTCGGACTTGCCGGCGGGGAAGTAGTGGAAGAGCTGGCTCTTGCTGGTGGCCGTCACCGCCCGGATGTCGTCCAGATTGACGTTGGCGACGCCCCGCTCGCGCAGCAGACCGGCCGCGCCCTCCACGATCCGCTGTCTGGTGCGGGCACCTCTGGCTGTCAACACATCGCCGAGGCTACCAACTCTGGACCGCACAGTCCATTCACGTGTTACATTGTGGACCAAGCGGTCCAGTCTCAGTCTGGCCCGGTCCGACTCCCAAAGGAGAAGCGCACAGTCATGGGCACACGCCTGCGGAACAAGACAGCTCTCGTCACGGGATCCACCAGCAATATCGGCCGGGCGATCGCCGTCACCCTCGGAGCCGAGGGGGCGCATGTAGTCGTCTCCGGCCGCAGCGCGGAGCGCGGCGCCCAGGTCGTCGAGGAGATCAGGTCGGCCGGCGGACGCGCCGACTTCGTCGCCGCCGATCTCGACGGGACGTCCCGGGCGAGCCGCGCGCTCGCGGAGGAGGCGACGCGCGCGCTCGGCGGGCGGATCGACATCCTCGTCAACAACGTCGGCGTCACCACGGGCGGCGCGAGCACGCCGGACACCACCGAGGCGGACCTCGACCTGGTGTACGCGGTGAACGTGAAGGCACCGTTCTTCCTCACCGCGGAGATCGCTCCCGCCATGGCGGCGGCGGGCGGCGGCGCCGTCATCAACCTCGGGTCATGGGTGGCCCGCCTCGGCATCCCGGTGGGCAGCGGATACGCCGCCACCAAGGGGGCGCTGGAGACCCTGACGCGGGCCTGGTCCGCCGAGTTCGGGCCGCGCGGGGTGCGCGTCAACGGCATCTCACCCGGGGTGGTGCGCGCCCCCGAGCCGGGCGACACGGGGCCGCACCCGGCCGCCGCCATGATGAACGGCACGCCCGCCGGAACCATAGGGATGCCGGACGCGGTGGCCCAGGCCGCCGTCTATCTCGCCGGGGACGAGGCCGCGTTCGTGCACGGCACGGTGATCGACGTGGACGGCGGACGGGTGGGCGTGGCGGTCATCGCCGCCGCGTGAGCCCTGGTCGCGGACCGGCGCGACCCTGGGCAGCCCCGGACACCGGCAAGCAAACGGCGACGACGCCCACAACCGGTGGATCGACGAGCTGAAGGACTCGCCGATAAGATGTCAACATCGAGTTGACACTCTCAGTCCTGTCAACCCACCGTTGACACATGACGCATCCCATCCGGCTCGACGATCTGATCGACGCCATCAAGAAGGTTCACACCGACGCTCTCGACCAGCTCTCCGACGCGGTCATCGCCGCGGATCACCTCGGCGATGTGGCGGATCACCTGATCGGTCACTTCGTCGATCAGGCACGACGCTCCGGCGCCTCCTGGACGGACATCGGCCGCAGCATGGGGGTCACCCGGCAGGCGGCCCAGAAGCGGTTCGTCGCGAAGGCCCAGGACGAGGGGACCGACCTCGACGCCAGCCAGGGGTTCAGCCGCTTCACCGACCGGGCCAGGAAGGTGGTGATGACCTCCCAGGAGGAGGCCCGCGCCGCCGGCAACGACCAGATCAGGACGGAGCACCTCGCGCTTGGCCTGCTGAGCGAGCCCAAGGGAATCGGCGCGCTGGCCGTCTTCGCGCAGGGCGTGACGGCGGAAGCCCTGCGTGACGCGGTCGAGGCCGTCCTGCCCCCGGCCGTAGGCGAGGTGCCCGACCTCATTCCGTACGACGCGGGCGGGAAGAAGGCCCTGGAACTCACCTTCCGCGAGGCCCTGCGCCTGGGGCACAACTACATCGGCACGGAGCACATCCTGCTCGCCCTTCTCGAACAGGAGGACGGCAAGGGGGTGCTCAGTGGGCTCGGTATCGACAAGCCGGCCACCGAGTCCTACGTCTCCGAGGCGCTGGCCGCGATCGTCGCCGCACAGGAGAACGCCTGATCCGACCCGGCTCCGGCTGTGCCCGCCCGGCATTCCCGAGCGGTACGTCCCGGCCCCGGCGCGCCTCCTCGCGAGCGCGCCGGGGCCGGCGGCGTACCGGCGTCATCCTCAAGGTCGTCCGGCCGCCGGGACCTCCTCGTCCGCCGGCACCGGACCGGGCGGGGTGCCGTCCCCGAAGGGCCGGCCGCCCAACTCCTCGCGGTGGTGCGGTGTCAGCCAGCCGGAGAGATCGGGTCCCAGCGGGACGATGCCGGTGGGATTCACGCCCGTGTGCACCATGTAGTAGTGCCGCTTGATGTGGTCGAAATCGACCGTGTCGCCGAAGCCGGGCGTCTGGTAGAGGTCCTTCACATACGCCTGGAGCACCGGGTCCTCGGTCAGTTTGTTGCGGTTGCACTTGAAGTGCCCGTGGTAGACGGCGTCGAAGCGCACCAGCGTGGTGAACAGCCTGATGTCGGCGTCGGTGAGGCTGTCCCCCACCAGATACCGCTGACCGGCCAGCCGCTCCGACACCAGGTCGAGCCGGCGGAAGACATCGCGGTACGCGCGCTCGTAGTCACTCTGCTTCGTCGCGAAACCCGCCCGGTACACACCGTTGTTGACGTCCAGGTAGATGCCCTCCATCACCTCGTCGATCTCGTCGCGCAGTGACTCCGGGTACAGATCGGGCGCGCCGGGCCGGTGCAGCGCCGTCCACTCGGTCGCGAGGTCGAGCGTGATCCGCTGGTAATCGTTGGTGACGAGCTTCCCGCTCGGTACGTCCACGATCGCCGGCACGCTGACACCACCGGGGTAGTCCGTCTCGCGCGCGTCGTACGCCTCGCTGAGGAAGCGGATGCCCAGCACGGGGTCCCGGTCGTCGGGGTCGAGGGTGAAGCGCCAACTGCGCTCGTCCTGGATCGGATCGGCGATGGCGAGCGAGAGGGCGTCCTCCAGCCCGAGGAGCCGCCGGGAGACGAGGGCGCGGCTCGCCCACGGGCACGCGCGGCTCACCACCAGCCGGTAGCGGCCGGCCTCCACTGGCCAGCCGTCCCGGCCGTCGGCCGTGATGCGGTCGGTGAAGTGACTCCTGGAGCGCTTGAAGGGCTTCTTGGCGTGCGCCGCGTTCCCTTCGCTGCCCTTGGCTTCCCTGGCTCCGGTTGCGTCGCTCATGACCATCCTTCCCCGGTGGACCCCTGAGGAGAGCCCGGGGCCGGCCATCGACCATCGGCCGGCCGCTCTCCCCCACGGTGTCCAGCATGCGCGGAAACACAGGTACGGGCAGCGCGGACCCTCTTATGCCGCACATAAGTACGTCCCGGATGGCGCAGCACGGACAGGTGTGGGTTTGTTGTAGCGACGCGTGCGTGCTATTCACGCACCGTGACCAACACGGTGTGTGCGTACCCGTGAAGTTCGACGCAAGGGAGCCGCGCCATGCCGCTCGACCCCACCCCCGCCAACAACGAACACCACTTCGACGAACTGCCCGACCCGGACGCCCATGGGCCCGCCGGACCACGGGACCCGCTCGCGGAGCCCGGCGAGGAGCCCATACGCACGCTGCTCTGGACTGCCGCCACGTGCCGCCCGCTGGAGGAAGTGGCAGCGCTGGTGATGCTCCTCAAGCGGACGGGTGAGGTGCCCAACCCCGGTGACGAGGCCCTGCGGGTCGCCGCCGTGGCGCGTCCGATAGACGAGGTCATGCAGCTCGTCGCCATGCTCAACGAGCCGCCGCACGAGTTCGACGAGGCCGACACGACGCTGCGCGCCGCGGCCGTGGGGCGGCCGATCGAGGAGGTGGCGCAGCTGGTCTCGTTCCTCGGCACCCACGAGAACGAGCCACCCTTCGCGACCGCCCCTCAGAACGCGGACCACCGGAGGCCGGCGCCCAGAGCGTTCGAGCGGCCCGACGAGGAAGCCTGGTCCGGCGAGCCCGGCACTCGCGACGACCACGACGACCGTCGCGAGAGCCCTGCCCCCATCAACCTCGTCAGCCTCGCCGACCCCATGGCCCACACCTCTCGCCTCCCCGAGGCGGAGCATGAGCCCGAGCCCGAACACGTCGCGCCATGGACGAGCGCCCCGGCCGGCCCCCCGACCGAGGTCCCGCGCCTCGCCCCGCCGGCCGGTCCCCGCGACTGGGACCGGGACCGTACGGCCCCGTCCGCCCTGCGTTCCCCTCTGCGCTCGCGGCTGCGCCGGCCCGCCGCCGTCGCGCTGCTCGCGTGCGGTGTGATCCATCTCCCCACCGACTTCGCCGGTCTTCGGTCCGGCGGCTACGCGGACGCCGTCTCCCTCGTCGTCACCGTGCTCTGCCTGATGTTCGGCGCCTGGCTCGCGGTGGCCGACACCGCGCGGATCTGGTCGGCGAGCGCGGCCACGGCCGTCGGGGTCATCGCGGTTCACACCCTGTCGGGCCTCGGCACCACCGATCTCCTCCAGAGCAGTCTGGGCGCGGAGTTCGGCTGGGCGAGTCTCGCGGCGGTGGGCTGCGCGGGGGTCACACTGGCGCTCGCCGGCTTCGCCCTGATGCTCCGCCAGAAGACAACGGAGGAGGTGCCCATGCGGTCGCCGGCGGCGGGCAGCCCCTACGACGCCTGAGAATCCCCACCTCACACCCCGTCCCCCGTTCGCGGTCTGTCACCGGCCACGAGCGGGGGACGGTCGCGTCGCGACGCTCGAACAGCCGCCCGACCGGCCGTGACCGGGCCCTGCGGCGGTCCAACTGATCGTTCACACAAGCCTCTTGACGTGCACGCGACTGCCTGTATGGTCTAGGCCAAGTGGTAAAGACCTTTGCCGAATGCACGCGTGGATGAGTGCCTTCGGGAAAGGCCGTACGCCACCGCCCTTCGCGCCTCTTGGCCCCACACCTGAGAGGCCCGCCCGCACCGTACTCATGTCCCCCCACGGACCGGTAGGGAGCGGGAAGACCTGATGTGAAGGAGTACGTATGCATTCGAAGAGGAAGATGGCCGTCGCCCTCGGTGCGGTGATCGCGCCGATCGTCGCGATAAGCCTTCCCGCCGGTTCCGCGAGCGCCCACGGTTATATCTCCGACCCGCCGAGCAGGCAGGCCCAGTGTGCCGCCGGAACCGTCAGCTGCGGTGACGTCAAGTACGAGCCCCAGAGCGTGGAAGGCCCCAAGGGCCTGACCAGTTGCAGCGGCGGGAACTCCCGCTTCAGCGAACTGGACGACGACGGCAAGGGCTGGGCGGTGACCCCGATCGGCTCCAGCCAGAACTTCAACTGGAAGATCACCGCGCGGCACTCCACCAGCACCTGGCAGTACTTCGTCGGCGGCCAGAAGGTCGCGGAATTCAACGACGGCGGTGCGCAGCCCGGAGCGACGGTCACCCACAACGTCAACTTCGGCGGCCTGTCGGGCAAGCAGGAGATTCTCGCGGTCTGGAACATCGCCGACACCGCGAACGCGTTCTACGCGTGCATCGACGTGAACATCGGCGGCTGACGAATTCTCCCGCGGAGCCGGTAACCACGATCCCTCCGCCGAAGAAGCACTGACCGCCGGGCGTTCCCCCGGTGCCCCTCCCTGTGCCGGACGGTGCCCGATCCCCGCGCCGGTGAGCCCCTGATCTGCGAGAAGGGGCTCACCGGTGCCGCTCGACCCACCCCCCACACACCTGGGCCGCGGCATGTCTCCGAGGCCCTTTCAAGGAGTGAATCCCTTGCGTAAGCGCCTTATCGGCCTGTTCGCCGCGACCGCGTCGGCCGCCGCTCTCTCCCTGACGTCGCTCGCCCCTCTCTCGTCCGCCGCCGAGGAGGGCGCCGCCGACTTCATCGTCAGCGAGTCGCAGTTCAACCAGATGTTCCCGAACAAGAATCCCTTCTACACCTACGGCGGGCTGAACGCCGCGCTGAGCGCGTATCCGGGATTCACGGGAACGGGCAGTGACACCGTACGCAAGCAGGAAGCCGCGGCATTCCTGGCGAACGTCAGTCACGAGACCGGTGGACTTGTCCATGTGGTCGAGCAGAACACCGCCAACTACCCGCACTACTGCGACGCTTCACAGCCTTACGGCTGCCCGGCCGGCACCGACAAGTACTACGGCCGCGGACCGATCCAGCTCAGCTGGAACTTCAACTACAAGGCGGCCGGGGACGCGTTGGGCATCGATCTGCTCAACAACCCCGACCTCGTGCAGAACGATTCCGCCGTCGCGTGGAAGACCGGCCTCTGGTACTGGAACACCCAGACCGGCCCCGGCACCATGACCCCCCACAACGCGATCGTGAACGGCGCCGGATTCGGCGAGACCATCCGCAGCATCAACGGCAGTATCGAATGCAACGGCGGAAACCCCGCCCAGGTGCAGAGCCGTATCGACAAGTACACCCAGTTCACCGGAATCCTCGGTGTGGAGCCGGGTGGCAACCTCAGCTGCTGACGCGGCCCTTGGGACGCGTACGAGGGGTGGGCCCGCCCGGGGGGGCGGGGGCCCCCCACCGGCCGGGGCCGGGGGCGTAAAAAAAACATAAG